>JAJYRX010000023.1 GCA_021793875.1 Pseudomonadota bacterium | reverse complement strand
CCGATCTTTGATTTGGGTGACCGTTTTTACCTTACAGGGTTTGGTGTTAATACGGGTTTGGTTGGTACTTTGCAAGTAGTGATGGTAGACAACAAGCTTACCGGCATGGGAGCTCTTAGAACCCGTGGAGGTATTATAGAAGCGTATGGACAGCGCTTAAGTCTACGCCGCGGCACTGTTACATTCCAGGGGGATATAGCTAATCCTATCCTTGATATAGAGGCGTTACGTACTGGCTTGGCTGTAGAGGCTGGTGTAAAGGTTGCCGGAACTGCTAAGAAACCACGAATAGACTTGGTTTCATACCCAAACGTTAATGAGGTTGAAAAACTTTCTTGGCTGCTATTTGGCCATGGCCCTGACGAGTCTAGTGGGGACATGGCTTTGCTAATATCAGTTGGTACAGCGCTATTGGGTGATGGAGAGCCTTTCTACCGGAAGTTTGGTATAGATGAGGTTTCGTTACAAGCAGGAGATGTAGCAAGTGTTGGTAGCGTATTGCCGGTAGAAACTGTAGTAAGTGGTGTGAGTAGTGATAGCTCTGAGCTAGAACAGCAGTTTATATCCGTTTCCAAAAATATGTCCCGTGACTTTACTATAGGGATAAGGCAGGCACTTGCCGATACAGGAACGGTGGCACGGGTTAGTTATGCGCTTGCAAGAGGGCTTACTGCTGAGCTTAGTGTGGGTACAACCAACGGTCTTGCACTTGTGTATCGCTGGTTTTCGCTTGATTAGTTAAAATACGCGGTTATCGCCTAAAACGGCTACAACAATTAGTTATCAAAGGGCATATGTATGGCAATCAAGAACGATCGCTGGATACGCGAGCAGGCTAGCGCTGGCATGATAGAACCATTCGAACCTGGTCAGGTGCGAAATGTGAATGGTCAGCGTATTGTTAGCTACGGAACTAGTAGCTATGGTTATGATGTTCGTTGCGCAAATGAGTTTAAAATATTTACCAACATAAACTCTACTATTGTTGACCCAAAAGAATTTGATGAGAAGTCATTCGTAGACTATGTTGGTGATGTATGTATTATTCCTCCTAACTCTTTTGCACTTGCGCGCACTGTTGAGTATTTCCGTATTCCAAGAAGTGTTCTTACAGTATGTTTGGGAAAAAGTACGTATGCGCGCTGCGGCATAATTGTTAACGTTACCCCACTAGAGCCAGAATGGGAGGGGCACGTAACTCTTGAGTTCTCAAACACCACACCATTACCAGCCAAAATATATGCTGGTGAGGGCTGTGCACAAATGCTGTTTTTTGAAAGTGATGAGCCTTGTGAGGTTTCTTATCGTGATCGTGGCGGTAAGTATCAGGGCCAACAGGGCGTAACACTGCCGCGCACATAATATTTGCTACTTAAAGCTATAGGCTACACATCATGAAGTTCCGCTTTCCAATCGTCATTATTGACGAAGACTATCGCTCCGAAAACACATCTGGTTTCGGTATACGGGGGCTTGCTGAAGCCATACAGGCGGAAGGGGTAGAGGTATTAGGCGTTACCAGCTATGGTGACCTTAGCTCGTTCGTGCAGCAGCAAAGCCGTGCTAGTGCTTTTATAATATCTATAGATGATGAAGAGTTTGACGCCGACTCTCCAGAGGATGTAGCCAATGTCCTTAGAAACCTAAGAGCATTTATTGGTGAGTTGCGATTTAGAAACGAAGACATACCTATTTACCTATATGGGGAAACGCGCACCTCACAGCACATACCCAACGATATTCTGCGTGAATTACATGGTTTTATACACATGTTTGAAGACACGCCGGAGTTTGTTGCACGTCACATAATTCGTGAGGCTAGGTCATATATGGATAGCCTAGCACCACCATTTTTTCGAGAGCTTGTTAAGTATGCATCTGATGGCTCTTATTCATGGCACTGCCCTGGGCACTCTGGTGGAGTAGCATTTTTAAAAAGTCCGGTGGGTAGGCTATTTCACCAGTTTTTTGGTGAAAACATGTTAAGAGCGGATGTATGCAATGCTGTTGATGAGCTAGGTCAGTTGCTAGATCACACCGGGCCTGTGGCTGAATCTGAACGTAATGCGGCAAGAATTTTTCATGCTGATCACTGTTTCTTTGTGACAAATGGCACGTCAACATCAAACAAGATTGTTTGGCACGCTAATGTTGCAGCCGACGATATAGTTGTTGTTGATCGTAACTGCCATAAATCTATACTGCATGCAATTACTATGACGGGTGCTATACCTGTATTTTTGCGGCCAACTCGTAATCATTTAGGAATTATCGGTCCCATACCGTTAAAAGAATTTTCTCCGGAAAGCATACAGCAAAAAATTGAGGCAAATCCTTTTGCTCGCAAGGCCAAGAATAAGAAGCCTAGAATACTCACTCTAACTCAGAGTACTTACGATGGCGTTATTTACAATGTAGAAATGATTAAGCAAGAGCTAGGCTCTTACATAGATACTTTGCACTTCGATGAGGCCTGGTTGCCGCACGCGGCTTTCCATAGTTTCTACACCGATATGCATGCAATAGGTGAAGGTCGAGACCGCAGCGCAGATTCCATAGTATTTGCAACGCACTCTACTCATAAGTTGCTAGCTGGCCTTTCTCAAGCATCACAAATAACTGTGCAAGATGCCAAGAACCGCAAGCTTGATCGCAATGTCTTTAACGAAGCCTATCTGATGCATACGTCAACATCACCGCAGTATGCAATTATTGCTTCTTGTGATGTGGCCGCAGCAATGATGGAGCCTCCAGGAGGCACGGCTCTAGTGCATGAAAGCATAGCTGAAGCTATGGACTTCAGGCGCGCTATGCGTAAAGTTTCTACCGAATATGGCAAAGACGACTGGTGGTTTACAGTTTGGGGTCCCGATCATCTTGCATCTGAAGGAATAGGCAAGCGTGATGAGTGGTTGCTAAATTCTAGCGATGAATGGCATGGGTTTGGAGACCTAGCAGAAGGTTTCAATATGCTAGATCCAATCAAAGCTACTATTATCACACCGGGGCTAGATATATCCGGTACGTTTGCCGAACAAGGCATACCAGCCGCTTTGGTTTCCAAGTATCTTGCCGAGCATGGTATTGTTGTTGAAAAAACTGGGCTATATTCATTTTTTATACTTTTTACAATAGGTATAACAAAAGGCCGATGGAATACCCTGGTTACTGCTCTACAGCAGTTTAAAGACGACTACGATCGAAATCAGCCCATGTGGCGCATACTCCCCGACTTTTGTCGTCAAAACCCTATATACGAGAAAATGGGATTGCGTGATTTGTGCCAACAAATTCACCAGGCCTATCGTAAATATGATTTGGCTCGCCTTACCACCGAAGTTTATTTAAGTGACATGGTGCCTGCTATGAAGCCGTCCGACGCATATGCGAAAATGGCTCATAGAGAAACGGAGCGTATTGATATAGACAAACTTGCAGGTCATGTTACCGGCGTATTGCTTACTCCATACCCGCCTGGCATACCCCTTTTAATTCCAGGTGAAAGGTTTAATGATCAGATAGTCCGTTATCTACAGTTTGCTCGCGAGTTTAACGATCGATTCCCAGGCTTTGAAACTTACGTGCATGGACTTGCTCAAGAAACAAACGCCAATGGTGAGGTTCGCTATTATGTTGATTGCATTAAAGAATAACTAATACTAAGGAGACTACAATGAGACTGGTTTCAACTTTAGCTGCTGTATTGGCAACTATGCCTATTATGGCTGCCTCAGCGCCTATTAAAGTTGGTATAGCGAACGACATATCTGGTCCTTTTGCTGCTATTGGTGCAGAAGCTAGAGACGGGTTTAACCTAGCTATAAAAGAACTAAACGGTAAGCTTGGGGGTTTAGAGGCGGAGTTTTTACAAAACGATATGGCGGGAAGCCCTGATCAGGCCCGTCAGCTTGTCAACAGATATATTAAACGCGACAAAATCAATTTTTTTACTGGTCCAATCGGTTCCAATGTTGCTCTGGCTGTCGGTCCGGCTCTATTCAAAGCTAAAGTGCCGTATTTGTCTAATAACCCAGGGCCAAGTCAATATGCAGGCAGTCAATGTAATAAGTATTGGTTTGCTGTCTCCTATCAAAACGATACATTTCACGAAGCAGCCGGTAAAATGGCTGCCAACCATGACTTCTCAAATGTTTTCATAATGGCGCCCGACTACCCTGCAGGCAAAGATGCACTTAATGGGTTTAAGCGTGGTTACGGTAAAGATGTCATAAGTGAGGTCTATACCAAACTCGGGCAAATTGACTATGCTGCTGAGCTTGCGCAAATTAGGGCGGCTAAGCCAGATGCTGTTTACATATTTCTTCCGGCAGCTATGGGTATAAATTTTGTAAAACAATTTGAGGCTGCCGGCTTGTCGGAAGACATTACCCTGGTAGGTCCGGGCTTCTCTGCAGATGAAGATGTGATAATGGCAGTTGGGGAGCCTATGGTAGGCATGTACAACACTTCACAATGGGCTCATGATCTAGACGTTGATAAAAACAAGCAGTTTGTTAACGCATTCAGGGAAGAGTACGATGGCCGTTACCCATCTTTATATGCGGCCCAGGCCTATGACGTAATAATGGCTATAGATGCTGCAGTTAGGCAGGTAGATGGCGACATAAACAATAAAGATGAATTACTTGATGCCATTAAAAGTGCAAATTACGAGTCTGTAAGAGGTGAGTTTACTTATGGAGATAATAACTTTCCAATACAGTCTTATTATTCACGCGTTATTGATAAGGACGACGAAGGTCGCATAACTAACAAATTGGTAGATAAGGTTTTTGACTCTTATCAAGATATGTTTGTTTCTGAATGCAAAATGTAATCGGCTAGTAGTTGCATGACTTCTACCATGGTCATAGAGCAGCTTCTTAACGGGCTGCAGTTTGGGCTAATGCTCTTTCTTATAGCATCTGGTCTAACCTTAATATTTGGCATAATGGACATAATGAATTTGGCGCACGGCACTCTGTATATGTCGGGCGCCTATATAGCGTCCATGGTTATGGCTTATTCTGGATCGTTTGTGCAGGCTGTTTTTGTGTCTATAGCCGTAACAGTGGTTTTGGCCTTGCTATTGGAATTGTTCCTGATGCGATATCTGGTTATGCAGAGCCATCTTTCACAGGTGCTTGGTACGTATGCAGTCATATTAATAACTAACGATATTGTGAAAATTATTTGGGGCCCAGCACCAATAATGTTTAATCTGCCTCAGTATTTGTCTGGGCCAATTAATCTAATGCCGGGCTTATCGTACTCCAGCTACCGAATATTAATAATTATAGTTGGCCTGTTGGTTGCTATCGGACTATATGTTTTTGTAACCCGTACCAAAGCGGGTGTGCTAGTGCGCGCTGGTGCTTCAGATCGCACCATGGCTAGCCTTATGGGGGTTCGTGTTTCTTGGTTATTCATGGGTGTATTTGCTTTAGGAGCTGGCTTGGCTGCTTTGGCGGGGGCTTTACTAGGGCCTATTACATCGGTACATATAGGTATGGGTGAAGATATCCTAATTCTGGCCTTAGTTTGTATAGTAATTGGCGGCATTGGTTCTATACGAGGTGCACTTGCCGGAGCCTTGTTGGTTGGTATGGCTGATACTTCGGGGCGTGCATTTTTACCTATGTTGTTGCGCAAAGTGTTTTCACCCGATGTGGCTTCAAGCATAGGTCCAACACTTGCAGCGGTAACAATATATCTACTAATGGCCATAGTGCTGGCATTTAGGCCAGCTGGTTTATTTCCAGCAAGGGGCTAACTTATGGCTATGCGCAAATCATGGATGGTGCTTTTAGTGCCGTTGGTATTGTTCCCAATTGCTGCTGAGCAAATGGGAATCGATTTTTATATTAGCTATGCCAGTCGCATCATTATTTTTGCAATAGCTGCTACAGGCCTTAATCTTATATTAGGCTATGGGGGCATGGTAGCGCTTGGGCATGCAGCTTTCCTTGGAATAGGTTCATACACACTAGTAATTATGTCAGAAATGGGGGTTAACTATGCCCCTACAGTCTGGTTAATTGCAATGGTTAGCTCAGCCGCTGCTGCACTAGTCATAGGGTTCGTGTCTTTACGTACGGTTGGTGTTTATTTCATTATGATCACGCTGGCCTTTGCGCAGATGGTTTACTACATATTCGTATCTTTACGGCAATTTGGTGGGGAAGATGGCTTCAACCTGTATAGCCGTAGCATTGTTCCTCTTATTGATACAGACGACGATTTTTATTTTTACTATGTAGTACTTGCTCTAGCTGCTATAAGCCTATTCTTGTTTAGTCGTATAGTTGGCTCTCACTTTGGTAAGGCATTAGTTGGCATTAGAGAAAATGAATCCAGAATGCTAGCTTTAGGCTATCCTGTTTACAGAATAAAGCTTGCCGCATTTGTGCTAAGTGGTGTTCTTACAGGCCTTGCCGGAGTTCTTCTTGCCGATCTAAACCAATTTGCTTCACCTGGGGTAATGCATTGGACACAGTCAGCCCACCTGCTAATTATGGTGCTGGTTGGGGGCATGGGACTGTTATATGGTGGAGTTATTGGGGCTGCAATAATATTAGTATTTGAAGAGGTGCTGCGTAACTACACTGAGTTTTGGCATTTGCCCATGGGGTTATTGCTGCTTGTTATTTTATTTATGGCACCCAGGGGTTTGGCCAGCATTTTAAATACTAGAGTTGAATAATAATGCAACAGCCTATTCTAGAAGCAAAAAGTCTAGTTAAAAAATTTGGTGCCTTGTGTGCCACCAATAATGTGTCTTTGGAATTAATGCCAGGCGAGATACTGGGCCTTATAGGGCCAAATGGTGCAGGAAAGACCACTTTGATACAGTTGTTGTCGGGCAGCATGCAACCTGACTCAGGAAGTCTATATATAGATGGTAAAGATGTAACCAATAAGCCTGCGCATGAGCGAGTGTCCTGCGGCATGGCAAGGTCTTTTCAGGTAACTAATGTGTTCCCCGAGCTAAGCGTTTTAGAAAATCTAACCTTAGCATTGCAAGCATGTAGTGGTAGCAGCTTTAGATTTTGGCAGTCACGTGATAACGATAGCCACTTGAAAGAGCGAGCATACGATCTAGCTTCTAAGTGTTCTATAAACGGTAATCACATGAGCAATAAGGCCGCCAGCCTGCCTCATGGAGAGCAGCGCAAGCTAGAATTTGCCTTGACGCTTGCAAGTGAGCCAAGGGTGTTACTTCTGGATGAGCCAATGGCTGGGATGGGTCCAGATGAAACTGTCAGGCTTACTGAATTTATAGAGTCCCTCAGAGGTAAGTATGGAATACTGTTAGTTGAGCACGATATGGATGCTGTTTTCAAACTGGCTGACCGTGTTGCTGTTTTAGTGTCTGGTCAAATAGTTGCCTGTGGTTCCGTTAGTGATATACGGTCAGATAAGCGTGTTATAGAGGCTTATTTAGGTGAGTTACAGCCATGAGCAGCAGTTCCAGCTTACTACTTTGTGTAAACAAACTATGTGCCGGATACGGTAATAGCCAAGTTCTTTTCGATGTAAACCTTAATATTAATGAAGGTGAGGTGGTTAGCCTTCTAGGCCGTAATGGCATGGGTAAAACCACCTTGCTTAATACAATAGTTGGCGTGTTACCTTTAATGTCAGGCAATATACAGTTTGGCGGCCGTAGTATTAATAAGTTGCATACAGATCAAATAGCAAGATTAGGCATTGCAATTGTCCCGGAAGGTAGAAGATGCTTCCCCAATTTAACGGTAATGGAGCATTTAACAGCCTTTACTGCATATAGGAATCCGAGTTTAAGCGTTAAATGGGATGCTGATAAGGTAATGGATATATTTCCTCGTTTGCGCGAACGTTACCGACATATGGGCAATCAATTATCAGGGGGCGAACAACAAATGCTTGCAATAGGCAGGGCACTTGTTACCAACCCAAGGTTGCTTGTTCTTGATGAGGCAACAGAGGGCTTAGCTCCTTTGGTTAGGGAGGAAATATGGCAGTGCATAGAATATTTGCGTAGTATGGGTCAGACTATACTCGTAGTAGATAAGTATGTGGACAGGTTGGTTAAAATTGCCAATAAGCACTTTATATTAGAGAAAGGCATCATAGTTTGGGAGGGCACTTCTAGCCAATTAGATGCAGACCGGTCAGTATGGACAAACTACTTGGGTGTTTAACGATAGGTGCAGTTGGTTAAAACAATATAAGGAATAATATTTATGTCATTGAAACTTCAGGTTGTAATATGCAGTACTAGGCCTGGCAGGGTAGGGCCTGTTGTGGCTGAATGGTTTAATAGTTTTGCAGCAAAAAATAGTAATTTTGACGTAGAGCTGGTTGATCTAGCAGATTTTAATTTACCTATATACGATGAAGCTAAGCACCCTGCCACAGGAATTTATGCAAACGAGCACACCAAGGCATGGAGTACCAGTGTAGCAAGCGCTGATGCCTACGTTTTCGTAACTCCGGAATATAACTACGGTCCGCCACCATCACTTACAAACGCATTGAACTATGTTTACAAAGAGTGGAACTACAAGCCTTGTGGTTTCGTAAGTTATGGTGGTGTATCGGGCGGATTGCGTTCTGCTCAAATGGCAAAATTACTTGTTACCACACTCAAAATGATGCCCATGATGGAAGGAGTAGCCTTACCTATGGTTGGAAAAATGATTGAGGATGGAAAGCTACAGTCCAACCCATTAGTAGATGACTCTGCTGAAAAAATGCTCACCGAGCTACATCGATGGGCAGTTGCTTTAAAAACTATTCCACGCTAGTGCATGGAACCCACTGTTGTTTTCTTTCCATACGTATGGCAGTTATGCCCATAATTAAGCCTCTAGCTGCCATAAAAAATAACAGCATTAACCATATCCCGTGGTTTCCAAAACCATAAGTTATTAAGGCAACAGGTAGTGTTGCTATAACGGTTAACGCCATTGTGTTTCTCATCTCTCTGGCTTTGGTGGCACCAATAAATAAGCCATCAAGTAGAAAGCTCCATACGGCAATTATTGGAAGCAATGCTAGGTAAGGAATAAACGCGTTAGCTGTTTCTCTGACATCAGTCATACTTGTTTGCATTGCTATAAAGTATTTGCCAAATAAAGCGAATATTAACGCAAAAGCAAAACTTACAATTAAAGACCAGCCACCGGCTATTACCATTGCACGAGCTAGGGATTTCTTTTTTCCCTCCCCAATTGCATAACCAGATAGAGCCTCTACTGCGTGAGCCAGACCATCCATTGCGTAAGAGCACACCATAAGACCATTAAGTAGAAGAGCATTTGCAGCCACCGTAGCGTCTCCTAGGCTGGCACCTCTCATGGTTATTGACAGGAAAATGCACTGCAGTGCAATGGTTCTTAATAGTATGTCCAGATTGGCCTGTAAAAGGGGGCGCCAATTTGACCAGGTTTTAAGTTCGGGCCAATTCACTGGCTGATCTATTTTGTGTACACGTTTTCTAAGTAAAATTAGACCTAACAATGTACCAGACCATTCTGCCAGAACACTTGCAATTGCCGCACCTTCTACACCCCAACCAAACCCCAGAACTAACGTGGTTACTAATATTATGTTGCTTATATTGGTACCAATCATTATTAGCATGGGAACCCTAGCAGTTTGTGTGCCAAGGTACCAGCCAACAATTGCATGCTGCATTAGCATGGCAGGTAGCCCTAACAGACGTATCTGGAAAAAAGCTTTTGCCTGCTGGGTTAGCTCAGCTGATGCGCCAATAATGGTAAATGCTAGGTTTGCCAGAGGCATGGCAATTACAGCCAGTAAAAAGGCAAATAACCAAGCTATACATATGCTTTGTATGCATATGCGCTTAAGAGCAGAGTTATCTTTTTGTCCGGCTGCTTGAGCTGTGAAACCAGTAGTTCCCATTCGTAGGGTACCAGCCATTGAAGCAGTTATTGAGTAAAAGCTTGCTCCTACAGCTACTGCGCCTAGCTGATGTGAATATTGTAAATGTCCAATTACTGTACTATCTACCAAACCAACCAAAGGTACGGTAAGGTTAGACAGTATCATTGGTATGGCTAGTGACCATACCTTGCTATGAGTGGGTTTGTGTTGCCAATAAGAATGGATTAATGCGGGCGTTATTTTGTTTTTTTGCACTTATTTAGGGCTGTATAAAAATTTACTATTCATAAGGCGAATGCAATATCAATTATTATGGCAAGCCAAACAATTACACATAAGGTAAGGCTGCAGAAGACAGCTGCACTGGCTATGTCTTTAGCCCTTCCTATAAGAGTATTGCGTTCTACAGTTATTGCATCGGCCAAAGCCTCTATAGCTGAATTAAGTAACTCGGTTATTAAAACCAGTATTAGTGTGCTAATAAGAATAAGCAGCTCAATAAGGTTTCGGGATATTAAGAAGGATAACGGCAGAAGTATAGCCCCAAGCAAAAGTTCTTGTCTGAAGGCGGCTTCGTGAGTAAAAGCTGCTTTGAACCCTTGTATAGAATATGTAAATGCTTTACTTATTCGTTTAAGTCCACCTTTACTTTTTAGTTCAGGCTTGTTGTTTAACATATTTTAAATATAAAGAAATTGCCTGTTTCAATAATTAACATTTTAATCTAGTCGTTAAAGTTGTTCGAAACAATTGCCATTTTTGTTAAATTAAAAGACAGTTTGTCAAAGCTATTAAGGAGCTTTTATGGAAATTAACATGAGCGGCTATAACACCCTGATAATTGCAGCCGTAATTATGCTAGTTGGCCATTGGCTAGTGTTTAGGGTTAAGTTTCTATCAGATTTTAATATACCAGAGCCTGTAGTGGGCGGCTTATTAGCTGCTATTTTTGTCTTTGTGCTTAATCGTACAACAGGAATAGTGCTTTCATTTAGCTCCGATTTGCAAACTACCTTTATGCTGATGTTTTTTGGTTCCATAGGGTTGAGTGCAGATTTTGCACGCTTAAAAGCAGGTGGTAAGCCGTTAGTAATATTTCTTGGCATAGTTTCCACTTTTATTGTTATACAAAATACTGTAGGTGTATCTCTGGCATATATGCTTGGGCTACAGCCTCTTATAGGTTTAGTAGCAGGGTCAATATCGCTAACCGGTGGACATGGCACTGCTGCTGCTTGGGGCTCATTGCTTGAAATGCGATACGGTGTGACAGGGGCCACCACCCTTGGTGTTGCAATGGCAACTTTCGGGCTTGTTATAGGCGGAGTAATAGGTGGTCCGGTTGCGCGATACCTTTTGCGCAGAATACATCGTGAGCCGCAAAGTCAAGATGTGTACAGAACCACCCAGCAAGCGGTCTCGGGAATGCCCCGACGTGAAATAGGCACAGATGTTATACAAGATGACAAAAAACTAACATTTGACCTATACGATCAGCCTAGGCTAATAAACGTATATTCTTCCATACAAACGCTGGCCATGTTTGCTGGGTGTTTGGCTTTGTCCGAAATTATGTATTCAATAACACACGGTACATGGATAGAGTTGCCGCAGTTTATTTGGGCACTAGCTACTGGTGTTGTTATTAGAAATGTGCTAACTCATGTGTTTAACTTCGATATGTTTGACCGTGCAATAGACGTTTTTGGCAGCACATCCCTATCTCTTTTCCTTGTTATTGCACTTCTTAGCCTTAAGCTTTGGGAGCTGGCAGACCTTGCTGGCCCGGTGTTAATAATTCTCGCAGTACAGACTGTTTTCATGATGATGTACGCAATTTTTATAACCTTTAGGCTAATGGGTAAAGATTATGATTCGGTAGTTCTTGCGGCAGGGCACTGTGGCTTTGGCATGGGTGCAACTCCAACCGCTATTGCTAATATGCAGGCCATTACAGACCGATTTGGGCAGTCTTATAAATCGTACCTTATAGTGCCGTTAGTTGGCGCCTTTTTTGTTGACCTTATTAATGCTTTTGTTTTGCAGGTTTTTACAACAATGCAGTTCTTGCATTAGAAGGGATATTTTACATGGCATTAGATCGGAA
>JAJYRX010000022.1 GCA_021793875.1 Pseudomonadota bacterium | reverse complement strand
TTCCGATCTCTACGTGAAGATAGGCGCCACATTCAAGATGTCGATGTTGAGCGTATGAGGCCATTACTACGCACTCGTATGAATCTAGAGTGCGCCATTACCGAAGAAATGCTAACGATAGCATCAAAGATCAAGCCCCATGACGTTTGTCTAGTGCCAGAAAGACGTGAAGAGCTTACCACTGAGGGTGGTCTTGACGTAATAGCTAACTTTAAAAGTGTTAAAGATGCTGTATCACGATTACATGATAATGGTATACGCGTATCCATATTTATAGATCCAAATAAAGATCAAATTGCCGCGGCTAACGAGGTCGGAGCAAGAATTATAGAGATTCATACTGGTGCATTTGCAGAGGCTTCAACCGCAGAAGAAAAACATGTAGAGCTAGAGAAGGTTAAGCTTGCCGTCAATGTCGGCTTATCGTTTGGTATGAGAATTAATGCAGGACATGGCTTGCACTATGATAATGTTCAAGATATAGCTGCCATTCCAGGAATAGCAGAATTAAACATTGGTCATGCAATTATCTCGCAGGCTATATTTGATGGTATAGAGAACGCAGTTAAAAACATGAAGGCACTTATGATTGGTGCTCGTCAATAAAAGGTATATCCCTAAATGTCAGAAAGTGCTATTAATTATTTGTTAACTCGTAAGTCAGTTAAGTTTGTACAAAATCCTGGCCCATCCGATGATGAGCTAGCCAAAATCATGCAAACTGCCATGTGTGCGCCTGATCATGGTCGGCTTCGTCCTTGGCGGTTTAAAATAATCAGGGGCGACGCAATAAATAAGCTACTGGAAATTTCTTTATCGGCTTTATCCGAAGCAGGAACACCTTATAGTCCCGAAAAAGAAGCTGCAACTAGGCGTTGGTTAGGCAACGTTCCTGTATTAATTGCCGTTGCTTGCTATATAGATCATTCCAACACGAAAATACCAGAGCATGAGCGTATGCTTGCTACTGGTGCTGCTGTAAGTAATATTCTTAACTCTGCTCATATGCTTGGCTACAGTGCTTACTGGAGCACTGGTTTGGGTACATATCTAGAAGACGTAAGCGACTCTCTGGGGTTCGACACCTTGGAGCATCAGTTTATGGGCTTCGTATCAATAGGAACGCCTATAAAAGATTTGCCTGCTCCACAAAGGCCAAAGTACACTGATTATGTTACTGAGTGGACGGGAGTCTAATATGAGCAAAAAAGCTGTTCAAACCGATGTTGCCGTTATCGGTGCGGGAACAGCTGGTATGGTTGCTTATAGAGCAGCTGTAAAAGCTGGGAAAAGGGCGGTAATAATAGAATCTGGCCCATACGGAACAATGTGTGCCAGAGTGGGTTGCATGCCTTCCAAGCTACTTATAGCTGCTGCTACAGCTGCTGATGCAGTAAAACAAGCTCCTGAATTCGGAGTACGCGCGCATATTGACGCAATAGACGGTAAACGCGTTATGCAAAGGGTGAAATCAGAACGAGACAGATTCGTCAATTTCGTATTAAACGACGTAGACTCTTTTAATCATGACGATAAAATACGTGGTCATGCGCGCTTTATTAATAATAACCGTATTGCAGTTGATAAGCATACCATTATCGAAACTTCAGCTACAGTAATCGCTACCGGATCGGTCTCAAATACTCAAGAAAATCTTAACAATGTAGCCGATAAAATTATATTTAACGATGATGTATTCGATTGGGACAATCTACCAAGCAGCTTACTTGTAGTAGGCACAGGAATAATAGGGCTTGAATTAGGTCAAGCTTTGTCCAAATTAGGCGTTTCTGTAACTATAATAAATAGAAGTGATAGCCTGGCATGCTTGAAAGACCCAGCGGTACGAGCAGAAGCCGTTAATGTTTTAAAAAATAGTATAAATATAAAATTCAATACAACAATAAGTTCAGCAAGTATTGTTGACAATAAGGTTGTATCCACTTTGGTTAACAATAACAGTGGCGATTCAGAAACCATAACAACCGATTATATTCTCATGGCGATAGGTCGTAGACCAGCAATAGATAACATTGGTCTAGAGAACACCAGCGCTAAATTACTTAAAAATGGCAAGGTAAAATACGACCGCTCAACACTAAAAATAGAGTCAGCACCAATATTTATAGCAGGTGATGCAAATGGTAATGCATTAATTCAGCATGAGGCTTCTGATGATGGCTATATAGCTGGTACAAATGCAGCCATGTTCCCCGAACTCAAACATATTCCACGTAGAGCAAGCATGGGTATAGTGTTCACCGAACCGCAGGTTGCCTTTGTGGGTATAAGGTATTCTGACCTTCCAGAAACTGGAGTAATTGAAGGGGAGGTAAGATTTAATAATCAGGGCAGATCACGTATTATGTTACGCAATCAAGGCCTATTAAAAGTATATGCAGATTCAAGTACGGGCTTATTCTTAGGTGCAGAAATGATTGGTCCAAGTGCTGAACATATTGCACACTTGCTAGCATGGTCTTACCAGCAGCAATTAACTATAAAAGAAATGCTAGAAATGCCTTTTTACCACCCAGTTGTAGAAGAGGGTGTACGTACAGCTCTTAGGAATGCTGCACGGCAAATCTTAGACTAATAAAAACTTTTAACTGGCCTGTAATAAGTCTTTGATTGCTTTAGTAAGGCCTTCTATTGACTCGCCATCTGAAGCTAGTAATCTAGCCTTGCCTTCCGAATCAAAAATATATATTCCTCTGCTGTGAGCTACCTCGTAGCTTTTATCATTACTATCTTTAGGTTTTTCAATTTGATAAGCAACACGATATCGTCGTGCTATATCTTGTATTTGTTTTTCAGAGCCAGTGAGACCAATTGCTTTATCGTTAAAGAGGTTTACGTACTCTTGTAGAACGTCAGGAGTATCACGATGAGGATCTACACTAATAAACACTATTCTTGCCTTGTCTGATTTATCACCTAGGTTTTCCATTACCTGCGCTAAATGGGCCATAGTGGTAGGGCAAATATCTGGACAACTGGCATAACCAAAAAAAACAATTGCTAGTTTTCCTCTTAAATTTTTTTCTGTAAAGGTTTGATTGCCCGCTGAGCTAAGTGTAAAACTGAGATCAGGTAAAAAGCCACGAATAGACCTAATACTAGTTTCTGCCGCATTGGCCAGCATACCAGACGACAAAACTATACCTATTAAGGTGGCACTAATTAATCGTATAAATAATTTCATTACGTTTAAATGATATTGTTAGGACGCCATACCATTATGTCTCAATAAGGCGTCTATGGAAGGCTCTCGACCACGAAACTTTTTGAAAGACTCTGCAGTAGGCCTAATGCCACCTACTGCCAGTATTTCCTCAAGAAACTTGCGCCCTATATCTGGATTTAGAGTGTCTTTAGTGCCGTCATCAAGTATCTTTGCCTTCTCTTCAAACGCTGAATAAGCATCAGCAGACAACACTTCTGCCCATTTATAGCTATAGTATCCAGCGCTATAGCCCCCAGCGAATAGATGAGAGAAGTTATGTGGGAACCTATGCCATGAAGGTGGAATCACCACAGCAACTTTTTGCCGAACCAAGTTAAGCTCATTCAATACCTCTTCTATACTTAAGGCCTTTTGTTTATTGTGGATGGCCATATCGAACATAGCAAACTCTAGCTGTCTAACCATTTGCATACCGCTCTGAAAATTGCGAGCCTTAAGCATTTTGTCATATAGTTGACGTGGTAGGGGATTGCCCGTCTCTACATGGCTTGACATAGCCCGTATTACAGACCATTCCCAGCAAAAGTTCTCCATAAACTGAGAGGGAAGCTCAATTGCGTCCCATTCAACAGCTGAGAATGCTGATGCGGCAGGATCGTCTACTTCAGATAAAAGAGCATGGAAAGCATGCCCACTTTCATGGAACAGTGTTATTACGTCATCATGTGTAAGCAATGCTGGCTTATCACCCTGAGCCGAGGCAAAATTACACGTTAGGTAAACAATGGGTAAGCGTACATGGTTATTGATGCGACGTCTGTCACGTTCTCCTCCAACCCATGCACCACTTCGCTTTCCTTGTCGCGCAAATAGGTCCATATAAAGAATGCCTTTGACGTCATTATTGTGATTTACCACTTCATATGTTTGTACATCGGTGTGCCACACGCTTGCATTTACTTTACGTAATGTGACTCCAAACAGCTTATTTACAACTTGAGCTAACCCATTAATAACCTGCGGTTGAGTGAAATACTGTTTTACCTCTTCATCTGAATAGTTGTATCGTTGTTGTCTAAGTTGCTCGGAGGCGTAACCAATATCCCAAGGCTCAAGATTATCAATGTCTAAGTGGTCTTTAGCGAAATCTTTAAGTTCATTTAGATCTTTGATCGCATATTCTTTTGACTTATTGGCGAGATTATCTAGAAAGCTCTGAACCACGCTAACATCGTTTGCCATGCGTGTTTGCAACTGTAGTTCAGCGTATGTGTTATATCCAAGAAGTTGTGCTTCTTCTGCTCTTAATGCAAGCAGATTTTCTATAATTTTAGAGTTGTCTAGGTCTGGTTTAGCCTGATCAGACGCAATTGTTGCGTAAGCTCTGTAGAACTTGTACCGTAAATCACGGTTTCTTGCATATTGCATTACCGGTATATAACAAGGCATCTGAAGTGTTAGTTTGTATCCTTCCAACCCATCTTGTTCTGCGGCCAAACGAGCAGCCTCAATGACATCGCTTGGTAGACCATCTAACTCTGATTGATCTGAAGTCACGTAAGACCATTGATCTATGGTATCAAGCACATTTTCAGAAAACTTTTGTGAGGCTTGCGCTTGTTGTTCAGATATTTCTTTGTAACGTTGGCGTTTTTCACCTGCAAGTTCAGCACCACCAAGTTTAAAATCACGTAATGCCAGATTAATTATGCGTTTTCTGGTATCAGACAGCGTACTAAATACATTTGAGTTAGCCAAAGCCTTATATTTATTATATAAATTTTCGTGCAGACTAATCCATGTAGAGAATTCTGTTACTTCCGGTAGACACTTGTTAAAGGCATCGCGTAATTCTGGAGTATTAACTACAGCATTTAGATGTGCCGCAACTGACCAGGCACGCCATAATGGTTCGCATGCGTTCTGTATTGGATCTATAAAACCATCCCAAGTAATAGGCGTGTCAGAGCCGCTGTACTTATCAACTTCTTTGCGAGCGTAATCTATTAGTTCTGGAATAGCTTCACTTATATGTGCTGGGGTGACAGCTGAATAATCGATAAACTCATTGATTGATACTAATAATGGATTTTTGCTCATTGCTTAACCGATTTATAACTTTGAGATAACTTATAGTGTACGTTTCGCTGCTTCAACTGTGTTAGTAAGAAGCATTGCAATAGTCATTGGGCCTACACCACCTGGTACAGGGGTTATTGCCCCTGCAACCTGTGAAGCTGATTCAAATTCTACGTCTCCGCATAGCTTATTGTTTTCCATGCGGTTAATTCCTACATCTATTACTACTGCCCCGGGTTTAATCATATCGCCTGTAACCATGTTTGGTCGCCCGGTTGCTACAACAAGAATGTCAGCCCTACTAGTATGTGCAGATAAGTCTTTGGTTTTTGAGTTGCATATAGTTACTGTGGCTCCTTGTGCAAGTAACAACAGCGCCATGGGTTTTCCTACAATATTACTAGCACCAACAATAACAGCCTCAGCACCCCATACGGGCACCTTCTCTGACTCAAGCATTTTCATTACACCGTACGGTGTACAAGGCTTCATATTAGGGTTGCCAGTTGTTAATAGCCCAACATTGTTAATATGAAACCCGTCTACATCTTTATTTGGGTTAATTTCTTGAATTATATTTGCACTATTTATATGGGCGGGTAGGGGCAGCTGCACAAGTATCCCATGAATAATTTCATCGTTATTTAATTCTTGTATTACTTTAAGTAACTCATGTTCTTTTGTGTGTGCAGGTAAATTAATAACCTTGGAGTATATGCCAGCTGCATCACATGCTGAAGCCTTGTTTCTGACATACACCTGTGAGGCCGGGTCATCACCAACCAAAACTACTGCAAGTCCTGGAGATACGCCTTCAAGTTTTAATTGAGCTACCTGAGAAGCCACTTCTTTTTTTATGTCGTTAGATAGCTTTTTACCATCTATGATCTTAGCTTTGCTCATTCTGACGCTTCCGGCTGGTTTAAGGCTATTTTCATTAAGTCGGCAACAGTTGTTACTTCCAGCTTAACCATTATGTTAGCTCTATGTGCTTCAACGGTTTTTATACTTATATTAAGGTCTCCGGCAATTTGTTTGTTAAGACGACCTGCAACTATACGCTCTAAAACCTGCTGTTCACGAGATGTTAAACGACTCATAACTTCTTGTTGAGATTGCTTCATCCGTTCCTGCTCAACTCGCTCTACAGCTTCTTCTAGCATGCGTGCAACTATGTTGCGCAGCTCAGTCTCATTAAAAGGCTTTTCAAGAAAATCTACTGCACCTTTTTTCATGGTGGAAACGGCCATTGGGACATCTCCATGGCCCGTAATGAATACAATAGGTATGGGGGCTTTTCTTTTAATTAGTTCCTCTTGAAGCTCAAGCCCACTCATGCCAGGCATACGTACATCGGCTATTAATACGGCGACACGGTCTGGATTGTAGGCTTCAAGAAACTGTTCGCCACCGCTGAAACACTCAACGTTGTAATCATTAGCTTCTAATAACCAGCGTAATGAATCACGCACGGCCTCGTCATCGTCAACAATATACACAGTACTTGCATTATTTATATCGTTTGTTTGTATAGTCATACAGCTAACTCCTGTGAATCTCTTGTTATATATGCTTCATCGGTAGCTTTTGGTAACGTAAATCGGAATATAGTACCACCTTGAGGGTTTTGTTCGGCCCATAGGCGCCCATGATGCGATTCGATAATGGTACGACAAATATTTAGGCCCATTCCAAGCCCCTCTGATTTTGTACTGTAAAAGGGTTCAAACAGTCGTTCTGGATTACTCAAACCATAACCTCTGTCGTGCACAGAGACCTCAACAAGCCTGTCTGACTCGGTTACCACTACGTGCAGAATGTGGTAATCGCTTGACTCCATGGCTTCTACACCATTTTTTAGTAGGTTCAGTAGTACTTGTTCTATTAGTATTGGGTCAGCGTGCACATCTGGCATGGTGCTAGGGAGGGTTTGCTCTATACTTATTTGTCGTTTGCGCGCGTCTATATCCGCGAATCCGACAGCATTATCAAGAATATCTTTTATTGCCACACGTTGTCGTCTTGGTTCACTACGTTTAACAAATTCTCGTATGCGGCTTATTATCTTTCCTGCCCGTTCAGCCTGTTGGGCAGACTTCCCGAGCACTTCCAATAGTTGTTCACGAGTAGCGCGACCGCTATTAATCATAGCAACTGCACCCATGTTGTAATTTGCTATTGCAGTTAATGGTTGATTAAGCTCATGCGCTAAAGATGAAGCCATTTCTCCCATTGTAGTTAACCTACTAGTAATCTGTATTTTTTCTTGTTGTATACGAGATGCTTCTTCGTGTTCGCGCCTTTCGGTGATGTCTCGGGCTACCTGTAATCGAACTCTTCTACCGTCTGTCCATGCCAGCATACGATGATGCACTTCAAACCATCGTTCTGCAGATTCAGAATGGACCTCAACAGTTTCATCTGTAAAACGGCCAAGTCGACCACCCATTAATTCCGCATGGCCATTTGGCTGTGCACCAAAGAGGCGTCTGTAAGTTCTATTAGCAAAAAGCAGCTCTAAACCATCAGAAGTGTCAGCTACGACAGATATTGCATCATCTAAGCCTTCTAAGACCGTCATGAACCTTTCATGCGCAGCTGTTAAGGCCTCACGTATACGCTTTGGTTCTGTTATATCGGTCATGGACGTCATCCAGCCAATTTGCTCACCATCTGGGGCTCTAAGAGGGGAGACGTACATACGAGCTGTAAATCGCGAACCATCACGTCTTTGCGCTTCAACTTCTAAACCACTAGTAGGTGTACGTCCAGAAAGTAGTAGATCCATAGTTTCTTGATGGTGCTTATGTTTACCAGGTATCCAATACGGGAAAGGAGCTGTCCTACCAATTAAGTCGGCCTCATTCCAGCCTATCATGCGACAAAAAGCTGGGTTGACGTATGCTATACGACCTTGCATGTCTAATACTCTCATGCCAGTTAGCATAGAGTTTTCCATGGCTCTGCGAAAACTTGTTTCAGCGACAAGGGCTGCTTCTGCGCGCCCTCTGAACTGTGTGTATCTCCAAAGCGCTAGCAGACTAAGTATTATTACCAATGATAGCGCAACAATAACCATGAATAAGCGCTGCTGTCTTGTTTCTTGGTCTATTGTTACGAACATAATGCTATCTGTATGTAGTCGCTGCATCCATACAAACGCACCCATTACACATAGATATAGAATCAGCACAATGACTGGGGTTAGCCAGTAAAGCCCCTTACGACCAGTGTTGGCTTGGTCATAAAAGGTTGTAGGTATAAGAGATTTTTTACTGTTAGAAGGCATGGCTATTAACGGTTTCGACCTATCATTTTAACTCTACTATAAGCCATGTTAATACAAACTACTTTTCATATTGTGAAATTATTTACCATAAAATGAAATTTTGCTTGTGCTGCTCATTAGTCTTACTTAGAATGGAATAAAACGTACTTGTTAAATGCGCAAGGAGACACTAATGTCCTCAATCGATAAATTCCACGATATGTCAGACTTTGCAGATGACGAAGCGTTGGAAACACAAGAGTGGCTAGAAGCCTTAGAAGCGGTTCTAGACCGAGCAGGTCCTGAGCGAGCACATTATCTTCTTGAACGTCTTATTGATTTAGCCAGACGTTCAGGGGCATACATACCATTCTCTCCCAATACTGCTTATGTAAATACTATACCTCCCGGCCTAGAAGATCCTCATCCAGGAAACCTAGTTCTAGAGGAGCGCATAAGGTCATACGTTCGCTGGAATGCTATGGCAATGGTTGTAAAAGCAAATAGTGTTAACCCCCCAGATGGTGGCAGTCTAGGCGGGCACATAGCATCTTTTGCTTCTCTGGCTACCATGATAGGTTGCGGACAAAACCACTTCTGGCATGCGGAGACTGAGGATCACGGTGGTGATCTTGTCTATTTCCAAGGTCATTCTTCACCAGGTGTGTATGCTAGGGCTTATCTAGAAGGTCGTTTAACTGCTGAGCAGCTTGATAACTTTAGACAAGAGGTCGATGGTAAGGGGCTTCCATCCTATCCGCATCCAAAGCTAATGCCAGATTTTTGGCAATTTCCTACAGTGTCTATGGGCCTAGGACCGCTCATGGCAATTTATCAAGCAAGGTTTCTTAAATACTTGCATGCGCGCGGAATTGCAGACACAAGCAAACGTAAAGTATGGGTGTTCTGTGGTGATGGCGAGATGGATGAGCCTGAATCTAAAGGCGCCATAGGTATGGCTTCTCGCGAGAATCTAGACAACCTGGTTTTTGTTATCAACTGTAACCTGCAAAGGCTAGATGGACCTGTACGCGGAAACGGAAAAATAATACAGGAGCTTGAAGGCGATTTCCGTGGCAGCGGTTGGAATGTTATCAAGCTAATCTGGGGTGGTTACTGGGATCCACTGCTTGCGCGTGATAAAGAAGGCATACTCCGTAAGATAATGGAAGAGTCTGTTGATGGGGAGTATCAAGCATACAAAGCACATGATGGCAAGTATGTAAGGGAGCATTTCTTCGGAAAACATCCAAAGCTGCTTGAAATGGTTAGCCGCATGAGTGATGAAGACATATGGCGCTTAAATCGTGGCGGACACGACCCTCACAAAGTTTATGCAGCCTTTAAAAAGGCTACTGAGCACAAGGGTCAACCAACTGTTATTCTTGCAAAAACAATTAAAGGCTACGGAATGGGTCATGTCGGTCAGGCAAAAAACCCTACCCATCAGCAAAAACAGCTTGATATCGAAGCTATACGTGAGTTTCGTGATCGATTTAATATACCGATACCAGACGATCAGCTTGAGCAGATCCCATACTTCAAGCCTGCAGATGACTCACCAGAAATGCGTTACTTACACGAGCGTCGTAAAGCTCTTGGCGGTTACCTTCCTAAACGAAGAGAAAAGGCAGACGAGTTTTTACCAGCCCCTAAGCTTGAAACCTTTAAGGCTGTTACAGAGCCCACTGCAGAAGGACGCATGATTTCTACCACACAGGCTTTTGTAAGAATATTGAATCAGATATTACGGGATAAAAAAGTAGGGCCTCGTGTTGTGCCAATTTTAGTAGATGAGTCCCGAACATTTGGTATGGAGGGTCTGTTCAGACAAATTGGTATATACGCACCTGAAGGGCAAAAATATACCCCTGTTGATAAAAATGAGGTCATGTACTATCGCGAAGCTGAAAACGGTCAGTTGTTGCAGGAAGGTATTAACGAAGCCGGTGGCTTTAGCTCCTGGATTGCAGCAGCAACATCGTACTCAACTAATAATCGCATAATGATTCCTTTTTACATCTATTACTCTATGTTTGGGTTCCAGCGAATAGGTGACCTAGCATGGGCTGCTGGTGATATGCAAGCTCGAGGGTTCTTACTTGGAGGAACAGCCGGTCGCACGACACTTAATGGTGAAGGCTTACAGCACGAAGACGGGCATAGTCATATTCTGTCCTCGGTGATACCCAATTGTGTATCCTACGATCCAGCTTTTGCTCACGAGCTTGCAGTTATCATTCAAAACGGTATGGAACGCATGGTGGAGAATCAAGAAAATGTGTTCTATTACATAACGGTTATGAATGAAAACTATCCTCAACCGGGCCTAGTTGAAGGTGATGAGGAAGGAATTATTAGGGGTGCTTACAAGTTTAGGTCTACCGATGGTGGTAAGCACAGGGTCCAACTAATGGGATCAGGAACGATTCTGCGCGAGGTTATAGAAGCGCAAAAACTACTTCTGGATGATTGGGATATAGGATCTGACGTATATAGTGTTACCAGTTTTACAGAGCTCAGACGTGATGGTCTAGATTGCGAGAGATATCGTCTGCTTAACCCGCAAGACAAAACTCCCCCAAAACCGTATATAACCAGCCTACTCGAAGATAGTGAAGGCCCAATAATCGTTTCCACTGATTATATGAAAAGCTACGGCGACCAGATTCGTGCATTCATACCAGAGGGTAGGCGTATGCATGTGCTTGGTGCCGATGGGTACGGTCGATCCGACTTCCGTGCAAAATTAAGACAACATTTCGAGATAGATCGTTATTTTGTAGTGATTGCTGCACTGCGTTCACTTGCTGATAGCGGCGATATCTCGACTAATGTGGTTGCTGAAGCTATAAGTAAGTATGGGATCGACAGTAATAAAAGCAATCCGCATCACGCCTAAGGGGGTTTGATATGAGTAACGTCATAGATATTAAGGTACCTGACATTGGTGGTGCAGAAGATGTCGACGTAATTGAAATACTAGTGTCAGAAAATGACACAATTACGGCGGAGCAAAGCATTATTACCGTTGAGTCAGAGAAAGCATCAATGGAGATTCCTGCTCCGCAAGCAGGTGTAGTTAAGAGCATTGCGGTAAACCTTGGTGACAAAGTAAGTGAAGGAAGCCTCATACTAAAACTAGAGCCAAGCGAAGAAGCTAAAGATACTCCTGAGTCTGATACATCTGAGGAGGTTAGCACCGAATCTGTTGACGAGGAAAACAACCAACAGGAAGTTAAAACAGATTCTAAGGAAACTGGTGCTAACAAACCATCACAGGAGGTACAAGGTGGAGCAACTAGTGTTATGGCCTCTACACCACCTGAGCGTTTGTCTCCTACAGCCTCTTTTGGTACCTCCGATTTACCATTGCGCAACTTACCTTACGCGTCACCATCAGTACGTAAGTTTGCCAGGGAGCTAGGCGTAGATTTGACCTTAGTTAAAGGAACTGGGGCACGTCAACGCAT
>JAJYRX010000021.1 GCA_021793875.1 Pseudomonadota bacterium | reverse complement strand
CTTTTTCTTCGTTGTTGGAGTTGTCTTTACCGGCTGCTTCAGCGATTCGTTGCTCGTAAAGTGCTTGGAAGTTAACTTCGGTTAAGTGTAGTGCCGGCAACGAGGTGCGATTTATAAGGTCTGCTACTGTTGCACGCAAGTATGGATAAAGCATAGTTGGGCAAACTATGCCAAGAAGAGGGTCTAGCTGATCTTCTGGAATGTTGGCTGCCTCAAATATGCCAGCTTGGGTAGCCTCAATAAGGTATAGGACTTTATCTTTTATTTTTGTGGTTATTGTTACCGTAACTGTAGATTCAAATACGGTATCTGCTAGCCTTTGTCCGCCAAGACCTATAGACACATCTACTGCAGGAGCCTCTTGCTCCAGAAGTATTTGAGGGGCATTGGGCATTTCAAGAGAAATATCTTTAACGTATGCTCGCTGCAGATTAAATTTTGGGGCGTTTGCCTGATCCTGATTGTTGGCTTGTTGTTCGGCCATGTTAATTCCTATAAAAGTTGTTAGGCTTGCAGTAGCTGTGTAAGCTTACCTTCACGGTCTAGTGCGGCTAGATCGTCGTAGCCGCCAACGTGTGTGTCGCCTATATATATTTGAGGTACTGTACGACGACCAGTACGCTCCATCATTTGTACCCGTTCTTGCGGGTCAAGGTCTATACGTATTTTTTCAATTTCGGTTACCCCTCGTTGCTTTAAAAGCATTTCGGCTCGAACGCAAAAGGGGCATACGGCAGACGTATACATAATAACCTTAGACATAAATTTTTACCTTTTCTTAGTTAGGGGCAAGCCTTCCTGGTTCCAGCTGCGTAGGCCACCTTGTAAGGCTACGGCCTGGTCAAAGCCTTCTTTACGCAAAGAACGTACTGCAACAGCGGCTTGCTGTCCACTGTCACATACAACTATTATTGGTTTGTTTTTTGGCAAGCTACCGCTTTTTGCTTGGAGATCGGCTCGCGGTATATTGCGTGACTGAGGTATATTTCCTTTTTGGAAGGAATCGCTAGTACGAATATCAAGAAAGATGCCATTTTGCTGGTTTACCAGCTTTACAGCTTCTTGTACCGATATTTCGCTAGCACCTTTACCTTTTCGCATACCGCCAATCATAAGCATAGTGCCAGAAAGGGCTGCCACGGTTAGAATAAGAAGATTGTTTTGATCAAGAAAGAAGTCCACGATTGTTCCCGTATACACTTAAACTGTAGGGGCTAATCATACAATTATAAAATGCTCGTGTGGTTTTCAAATTAACAGGCTATATATATCATGTATAAAATTGTTCTGATGCGTCACGGCGAAAGCCAATGGAATCTGGAAAACCGGTTTACCGGATGGGCCGATGTAGACCTTACAGAAGCAGGGCGCGAACAAGCTCGCAACGCAGGTGAGCTTCTTAAAGAAAATGGTTTCCAGTTCGACCTGGTGTTCACATCTGTACTAAAACGTGCAATACGTACTGCATGGATAGCTTTAGATACTATGGACTCCATGTACACTCCAATAGGTAATAGCTGGCGTCTTAACGAGCGACATTATGGTGCATTGCAAGGCCTTAACAAGGCTGAAACTGCTGCTAAGTACGGTGACGAGCAAGTTCTTATATGGCGTAGGGCCTACGATATTGCTCCTGAGCCAATGTCGGAAAGCAACC
This sequence comes from Pseudomonadota bacterium, assembly GCA_021793875.1. Lineage (GTDB taxonomy): Bacteria > Pseudomonadota > Gammaproteobacteria > Burkholderiales > Burkholderiaceae_B > JAJYRX01. Next base: position 10,414 of record JAJYRX010000021.1, on the reverse strand, counting down.
CTGATCACCCTCGCTTTGATCGTAGATACCGTTTGCTTAAACCCGAACAAATACCGTCTACCGAGTGCCTAAAAGATACTGTTGCACGGGTAATGCCGTTCTGGAAAGATTCCATTGCCCCGGCAGTAAAAGCTAACCGAAGCGTATTGGTAACCGCACATGGTAACAGTCTACGCGCATTATTGAAAATTCTGGCAAATATTTCTGATGAGGAAATAGTTAAAGTCAATATACCAACAGCCCAACCCTTGGTGGTTCAACTAGACGAAAACCTACAGGCAACTTCTTACGATTATCTAGGAGACCCCGAAAAAATCAAGGCTGCAATGCAGGCTGTTGCATCACAAGGTAAGGCTAAACCTGCATGATACTAAGGGCCATAGTTGCCCTCTTTTTGTTTATATCGGCTAGTTATGTCTGGTCTGAAGAACCTTCTTCATTAGTTCAAAAACAACAGCAGGCCAGACAACAGCAAGCCGAGTTACGTGCACGTATCAAACAGTTAGAGCAGGGCATAGCTAAGCAGGAATCTATGCATAAATCAGCAGATCTGGCTCTTAAAGAGTCAGAAGCTGCTATTTCTGACACGCAGCGCAAGTTACAACAGCTATCAGAGCAACAGAAAAAAACAGAGTCTAGTCTGCAACAGCTTAAAGAAGAAACGTTAGAGCAAGAGCAGGCCATAAAAGAACAACGCAAAGTGCTTGCAGATCAGCTGCGTGCTCAATATACAGGTGGGCTTTCACCATGGACAGCTTTGTTATCGGGTGATGACCCTCACTTAATTGGACGCAACTTGTCGTATATGGGCTATGTATCTTCGGCTCAAACTCGTATGCTAGGTCAAATACAAGCTTCTGTAGCGCGTCTAGAGCAGCTAGCACAGCAAACTCATTCGCATCAGAACGAGCTGGAACAGTTGGCACTAGACCTAACTAAACAGGAAAACGAGCTTAAAAAACAAAAAGACAAGCGCAAAAAAACACTTGCCCAAATTGAGTCCGAGTTAAACAAGCAGCGTGCCGAAGCACAAACAGCTACGGCAAACGAACAAAGGTTATCTGAGCTTATAGTTGGGTTAGAAACCGAGATAAAACTAGCGCGTGAACGGGAGGCCGAACGTTTGCGTAAATTGCGAGAAGAACAAGCCAAAGCTGAGGAACAGGCCAAAGCAGCAGAACAGGCTAAAGCTGATGCAGAAAGAAAACTTGCCGAAGCCAAAAAGGCAGAAGAAGCTAGGAAAGCAGAAAGAGCCAGCAAGGATGAGCCTGTTCAAAAAGCTGAAAGCCCTGTAGCCTCATCGCAGCCTCCAGCCGCTACAGGTTCTTCCGGAGGGCTACAGAAAAACCTTCCGTGGCCGGTATCTGGTCAACCTTTGGGTAAGTTTGGTGCCAACCGACCAGATGGTGGCGTTTGGCGTGGTTTTGTTATAAGAGCTAGCGAAGGCACGCCAGTGAAGTCAGTTGCATCTGGCAGAGTTGTATACGCAAGCTGGTTAAGTGGCTTCGGTAATATTATGATTATCGATCATGGTCAACAATACATGACTGTATATGCGTACAATCACAGTTTACTTAAAGAAGTAGGTGACACGGTTACCACTGGCGATACCATAGCCACCGTAGGTGCCACCGGAGGGCAGGTTGAAGCTGGCCTTTATTTTGAAATAAGGTATCAGGGTAAACCTATAAATCCCGTACTTTGGTTAAAATCACAAGTCCGGTAATATATTTGAATTTCTACCAAAACAATCAGGATCGTGCATGAGCACTCGCAGGTTTGGCCGAATAGGCCTCGTTCTAATAGGTGTTTTCGCTGGTTTGCTAATAAGCCTTGGTATTACCGCCATGGCTCAAAGAGGCGAGCCTTTGCCACTTCGCGATTTACAACAGTTCGCCAATGTCTATTCTGCTATTAAAAGTAGCTATGTGGAATCGGTATCCGACGAAAAGCTAATACAAGATGCTATAAAAGGCATGTTTAGCGACCTTGACCCCCACTCTGCTTACCTTGATGAAGAAGCCTTCAAGGAAATGGAAAATATAACTCAAGGCGGCTTTGGCGGTTTGGGAATAGAAATTGGCAGTGAAGACGGCATGCCAAAGGTAATTGCCCCAATTGAAGACACGCCAGCTGCTCGTGCCGGAATTCTTTCAGGCGACATAATAACTCATATAGATGGTAAGCCTACTAAAGGCATGACCCTAAACGAAGCCGTCAAGCTTATGCGTGGCGAGCCAAAAACGTCCATAGAGTTAACCATCAAAAGAGAAGGTCGTGCCGATCCATTAGTTCTAGACATAGTGCGCGATCACATAAAAGTCCGCAGCATAAGGGCCAAGCTCTTAGATAACAACATAGCCTATATTCGAATATCACAGTTCCAAGAGCGAACCGAAACCGACTTGGCTCGTCATGTGGGCGAAATGGCCGATAAAGGAGCAACCTCATTAATTCTCGATTTACGCAATGACCCAGGCGGTCTGCTTGAAAGCGCAATAGGCGTTACATCAATGTTTATGCGCAATACAGGCCTAGTAGTGTCAACTAAAGGGCGTATTGCCTCTGCTAATCGTGAATACCAAACAAGGCTTAGTGGCGCAGCACAGCAGCTTTTACAGCGCAACCTGGCCAATGGTAGTAGCACCGTGGCCGACTGGGCACAAAAAGTTCCCATGGTGGTTCTTGTTAACGTTGGTTCAGCATCAGCCTCTGAAATTGTTGCTGGTGCCCTGCAAGATTACGGCAGAGCTACAGTAATGGGTAACCGCACCTTTGGAAAAGGCTCAGTACAAAGTGTTTTACCATTGGGCGATGACACCGGAATTAAAATTACCACTGCCAGGTACTACACGCCTAAAGGGCGTTCTATACAGGTTACTGGCGTAGAGCCTGATATTGTTGTCGATGACACCGAGCGTGGGAACCTCTTTAGCCTTCCTCGTGAAATAGACTTGCAGCGCCACTTGCTCAATGGTGCCGACCCGGAATCTGAGTCCGATAAATCTGACCCCGATTACGAAGTGGTTGATAACCCGACCATGTTCGAATTCGGCGGTTCCGACGACTACCAGTTACAGCAAGCAATAAACTTTATTGAGGGCCGTCCGGTAAAGCGTAACAATCCCGACCTTATTGCAAAGGCCAAATCTGAAAAAGAAGCCAATAGCAATAGTGGCTCTAATGATGAGCAAAAAAAAAGCCCAGTGAAAGCTCCCATGAATAGCGAGCGTTACAGGGTTACCCCAGAAGGAATAATACGCTTGCAAGATGACTGATGAACAGCTTTTACGATATGCGCGTCATATACTTCTAGACGAGTTTGGCATCGATGGTCAGCAAGCATTGCTGGCCAGCCATGCACTTATTGTAGGTGCTGGCGGTCTGGGCTCTCCTGCAGCCATGTTTCTTGCTGCAGCGGGTGTAGGAACTATCACCATTGCCGATCACGACACTGTCGATGTCTCCAATTTACAAAGACAAATATTGCATACTACTGCAAGCGTTAACATGCCCAAAGTTGATTCGGCTAAGGCTGCAATGCATGCCATAAACCCCGAAGTCAAAGTGCACGCACTTAATGCCAAACTCGACCATCAAGAGCTTAATTCTTTAGTTGAAAACGCCACAATAGTATTAGATTGCTGTGATAATTTTGCTACCCGTCATGCAGTTAACAAAGCTTGCGTAGCTAAGTCTAAACCTCTTGTATCAGGTGCTGCCATACGTTTTTCTGGCCAAATAAGTGTTTACGATAAACGCGATAAGCAGGCGCCTTGCTATAACTGCCTATTTCCTGAAGGTCACGATGCCGTAGAGCTTCGCTGTGCCACAACCGGTGTGTTAGGCCCTCTGGTAGGCATTATTGGCAGTATGCAGGCTGCCGAAGCAATAAAATTACTCAGCAATATGGGTACTTCTTTGTCTGGCCGTTTACTTTGCCTTGATGCACTGTCTATGGAATGGAGCACTATACGCTTTAAGCGTGATCCTGAATGTGCTGTGTGCGCCACAGCATAGGAACATTAATAAGGTCTCCAAGGCGTTTTACTCTAACATCTACGTACGATGGTCTTACCTTGTCAGATATGGCAAAAGGCGTCATTGGGTGTGCAATATGAACTGTTTTCATGCCAATCTTATGAGCGCTTTTCAGGTTTTTTAAGGTGTCTTCTACCAAGGCTATATTAGACGGCGGTGTTTTAAGTCTGGCTATTATTTGACGCATAAGGCCAATAGAAGGTTTTGGTCGTAACCTACCTTGCAGTCGCATATGCTCTATTGCCCATATTCCATCAAAATGGGGTAGTAACTTAAGGTGATCTAGAACTTGTCTGGCGTAATCTTCAGGTGCATTAGTAAGAACAATTTTGCGTCCTGGAAGGCGGGAAATTTTGTGAGCAACTTGAGGCTCGGCATGCACCATGCTAGCAATATTAAAATCGTGACTACTTCTTAAAAACTCTTTTGCATTGGTATTGTGATGCTTTTCCATACCAATTACTGTAGCGCCGTATTTTCGCCAGTATTCTATTCGTAGTTTATCGGCGCGTTGTTCGCACAACCCTGTTGCACTTTGGACTGCCTTTAACATGCCATGGTCTATGGCCTGAAATATTCCTTTTGATGCGTCGTGCAGGGTATTATCCAGATCGAATAACCAGGTTTTTACTGTGCCCATGCTTATGGGCGGCCTGGGTCTGTGCTGGGCAATAGGTGCACGTAATGGGTACACGTTTAGTGAGAAATCATGGTACCCACACCTTGGTCTGTAAGAATTTCAAGCAACAGACAGTGTGGCACCCTACCATCAATAATGTGTACGGAATTAACACCAAAACGGGCTGCGTCTAGTGCAGATGAGATTTTTGGAAGCATGCCTCCTGATATTGTTCCGTCGGCAAATAGCTCGTCTACAGTACGTGCAGACAGGGTACGCAGAAGCTCACCATTTTTGTCTAACACTCCGGGGGTATTGGTCATCATGACAAGTTTTTCAGCACCCAAAACCTCAGCCATTTTGCCAGCAACTAGATCAGCATTTATATTGAAGGCAGTGCCATCTTCTCCATACCCTATTGATGAAATAACAGGAATAAACTGATCGTTTTGCAGGGCTTTTACCACGGCGGGCTCTACTCTGGTTATATCACCAACAAAACCTATATCTATGAACTCGCCCGGGTTATTTTCATCGGGCAACATTTTTTTACTTGCTTGTATAAGACAGCCATCTTTACCGGTAAGACCTACAGCCTTGCCGCCAGCCTCGTTAATCATCATGACTATGTCTTGCTGCACCTGGCCACCCAGCACCCACTCAACCACTTCCATGGTTTCTGCATCGGTAACTCGCATTCCTTGGATAAAAGTGCCCTTTTTGCCAATGCGCTCTAGTGCCTGATTTATTTGTGGCCCACCTCCGTGAACCACTACAGGGTTAAGGCCCACCAACTTAAGTAAGACTACATCGTGTGCAAACGAGCGTTGCAGTGATTCTTCGGTCATGGCATTTCCGCCATACTTTATAACAACAGTTTTGCCATGAAACCGTCTTATATATGGCAAAGCTTCGGATAGTACCTGTGCCTTTATGGCAGGGCTTAGTGCAGTAGAATTGTCGGTTATGCTGTCCATGGTTTGTATTAAGAAGTTTATCCGGCCAGGGCTTTATTTACAGTAGCCATAAATGCTTGTTCGTCGTAATTGCCTAAGTAGCGCTTAAGTATGCGCCCTTTTTTATCAATAAGAAAGGTGGTTGGAGTCATTCTGACATCACCAAACGCTTTGGCTATGCTGCCGTCGGTGTCCATAACCACCTTAAAGGGCAATTGGCGAGTTTCTGTGAACCGTCTAACATACGATTCGGGGTCGTGTTTCATGGCCACTGCTACAGTGTCGTAACCTTTAGACTCAAGGTCGTTGTAGCGTTTTATAGTGCCAGGCATTTGTGCTATGCAAGTAGTGCAGTCGGTTGCCCAAAACTTTACCAATACTACCTTTCCTTGTAGATCTTGCATGGTTAACTGCTGCCCATCTAGGGTGTTAAAAGTAACGTTGGGCGCCTTGTTGGAGTTATTTTGAGAGCATGCTGACAGTGCAAAAATAGATAACAGTAAAACTAAGGCACTGGTTTTAAAACGCTTTAAAAAACACATAACTTTTTAATAATGTTTAGTTACTCGATAGGAATAGCTTCTACACCTGAATCGTTACTTTCAGATTGTGAGTTGGCTTCTTTTTTCTTGTCCTCTTCAGTGTATTTGGCCAGAGTTTCTTCTGAAATAATTTCAAAAGCACGTACTACCTTGTTTACATCTTTAACGCCAGATACAACTTTGACAGCACGTTGTGCTTCTGGTTCAGTGACTCGTCCCATAAGGTATACGTTGCCTCTTTCAGTAGTAACTGTCATGGTTCTAGTGGGAACCTCTTTGGCATTAATTAAAGCTGTTTTAACCTTAGATGTTATCCAGGTGTCATTGCTACGAACGCTTATAGGCGTGATGTCGCCAACCCTTAACTGGTTATATACTTTTTTAACCATTTCAACTTTTTGAGCTTCTTCGGTAGCTTTTGCCTTGGTGCTCTCGTCAGGTACATCGCCTGTAAGCAGCACTACGCCAGCATATGAGGTTGCATTTACACGACCTTTGCCATCTACAAGCTGACGCATACGTGATGCCACTTTAAGCTCTATGGATTGATCTTCTACTTGCTCACCCGCGGTACGGCGATCGGTTGCTACAACTGCCGTTGTGGCGGCTGCTCCGCCAACTACTAAAGGCGCACATGCATTAAGTGATATAACGCCTGATACTAGAATTCCAAGGGCTGCTAAACGTTTAATACTGTTCATTGACGACATTAGGAAGGGTCTCCGAGAAGTAAAGCATCTATACCATCGCAAAGAGCATGCAATAGCACTATGTGAACCTCTTGTATGCGCATTGTGCGATCGTGAGGTACACACAGATGTATATCGGTTTCGGTTAACAGGCTGGCTATTTGACCGCCTTTTTTGCCGGTTAGAGCAATAACGTGCATGTCACGCTCATGTGCTGCCTGAATTGCCTTTATTACATTACCAGAGTTGCCGCTGGTGGATATAGCAACTAGTACATCGCCTGGTTGGCCCACGGCGTTTACTTGACGCTCGAATACTGCGTCGTAGCCGTAGTCGTTTCCAACAGCAGTGAGAATAGAAGTATCGGTATTAAGGGCTATACCAGCAAGTGGCAGGCGTTCGCGTTCAAAGCGGCCTACCAGCTCGGCAATAAAATGTTGGGCATCTGCAGCTGAGCCACCATTGCCGCAGGCCAGTATACGGCCGTTATTGGCTAAGGTGTTAAACAATAAATGTACACCTTGTTCCAGCTGTTGAGGCAAAACTTGTGCGCTGGCCTGCAGAGCCTGTATAGAGTCGTGGAAGTGTGATTCCAAGTGTGCTGTTATGTTCATAGGCGTTATTGTCGCACGATAAAGTACAGTATAGTTAAATGTAAAAAGCGTTTTGTATCCATTGTATTTGTTTGCCATCAATGGCTACAACGTCGAAGCGGCATATAGGCATAACACCATTAAAGTGTACTCGCATAATGTGTGGCAGAAAGTACCTAGCACATAGCCTAAGGCGTTGCTGCTTACTATTTTGTACGCTTGTAACGCTATTAACCATACTATTTGCTTTGCGCCAACGCACCTCTATGAACACAAGAGAGTGGTGGTCTTGCATTACTAGGTCTAACTCACCAAATTTACAGTACAGGTTTTTTCTTAGAAGTAATAAACCCTTTTTCTTAAGAAAAAATAATGCGGTTGCCTCGGCTTTGTGACCTTTAAGCTGGGTTGGCGATCCAGCCCGCATGTCGCTTGCATGTTCTAGGATATCATGCGAGAACACAAGTGCAGCATTGTTATGCATGCGTTTTTGTTGCAAAGCATTACTTGTGCTTGTTTGCGCTTTAAGTGCCAATTTGAATGGCAGCGTGTAGTCTTTATCAGGCATAATCAACTTCTATATAAGTTCATTCAAGGATTATGAATCGTATGCAGCACGACTCCAAGGCTGTTAGCACGTCACTGTGGGACAAATTAAACCAGCGTGCCCAATCTCAAGACTGGCCAGACAGTGCGCTGTATGTTGTAGCCACCCCAATAGGAAACATGCTAGACCTAAGCATTAGGGCTTGGCACACGTTTATGCGCTGCAATGTAGTGGCTGCAGAAGACACTAGAACCACCAAAGCCTTGTTTAATGCTTGGGGAATAGAGCGCAAGCTAATAGCAGCGCACAGACACAACGAGATCGAAGCAGCAAATACAATTATTAAAAAACTATCGGAAGGCAATAGGGTTGCACTAGTTTCCGATGCCGGAGCTCCTGCTATCAGTGACCCAGGTGGTCGTTTGGTAGCTATGGTGCTAGAAGCTGGCTACAGGGTTATACCTGTTCCAGGGCCTAGTGCAGTGGTATCAGCTCTTATGGCCTCTGGGGTTACCTCTGATGCAAATCCAGAGTTTGCATTTGCTGGTTTTGTACCATCAAAAACTGGTGCCCGTTCAGAGTGGCTGCAAAGGTGGTGCAATTATGGGTTTGTAGTTGCAATGTACGAGTCACCGCACCGAATTAAGAATACATTGCAAGCTTTGGCTGAGATTATGCCTGCTCAAAGGCTTATTACTGTTGCTCGTGAATTAACTAAAAAATTTGAGCAAATAGTTACCATTAAAGCTACAGATATAAACAGCTGGCTGACAGAAAATGAAAAAAAGCTACAGGGTGAATTTGTACTGATAATACATTCATGGGCTACTGAAAGTAATAGCTCAGAAATTGGCTTGCAGTCCAAAGATCTTATAAAGGCTCTTGTGCAAGAAGTGTCAGTACGTGATGCGGCGCGTGTAGTAGCGCGCCTTGGAATTATGCCCAGAGACCAAGCTTACAAGCTTGCTTTAGAGGTAAAGTCGGGTTTTTGAACATAACTGGCATCAAGGCCGGTTGCCGACCTTATTCGTATGGCTGCGTTAACAGCGCTGGTACGATCGTTATATGGCCCTATGTGTACTCGGTGCAGGCTGTCAACCTTTACCACATTTGCACGCTTAGACTCTACTCCAGAAATGTTCTGATTAATTTCAGATGCTAGTTTAGATGCATTTTCAGGTGCGCTGAATGCTCCGTATTGCAAAAACACCGAGCCTTCTTTTGATTCGGAAGTGTTTGTTTGTTGTTGATTGGCAATTTGGTTAATTGCATCATTGGTGCTTACAGATTCTTCTTGTGGTTTGTACAAAGCAGTCTGTTGCGTGGCAGTGGTTGCTACCTTGCTGGATTCTGTTTGCGCGCGTATGTCGTCGTTGGTTATTGCTTCAACAATAACAGGCCCGCTACCAGGTCCTATAAGGTCTAGCTTGGCCGCAGCTACATAGGAAAGGTCTATTATGCGTGATGCATGAAACGGGCCTCTGTCGTTTATGCGTACTACTATAGATTTTCCAGTGCGAGCATGTGTAACCCTTGCATAGCTTGGTAGGGGTAAAGTTGGATGCGCAGCAGTCATGGCGTACATATCGTATATTTCCCCCGACGCTGTTTTCCTGCCATGGAATTTTTTACCGTACCAAGACGCTATGCCTTTTTGGCGAAATGGCTGGTGTGTACTAATTGGCACATAACGCTTTCCAAGTGCAGTGTACGGACGCATATTTGCCGGACGTGGCGTTTCTATTTTTGGTTGGGCGTCGGGTATGGCCATAATATTGGCAGGAATATTGCTGCCAGGACCATCATCTTTGTAGTAGCCGCCAGATGCTCGCTTGCTACTAGAGCACGCGCTTAGTGTTATTACACTAACCAATAACAGTATTAATAACCTGTACATTATTATTTACTTAGTATCGAACTGAGGCTGATTACGATGCCTTAATAAAGGTGAATAATTATGGAATTGTTTGGCTAACTGTTCTGCTACAAATACCGACCTGTGTTTGCCGCCTGTGCAACCTATAGCAACTGTAAGATAGTTACGTGTGTCTGAGGAGTATTCAGGCAGCCATCGTTGTACAAACCCAGAAATATCGTTAATCATGCTTTGTACGGTATCGTGCTGTTTAAGCCACTCGGCGACCGGTTCATCACGCCCCGTAAGAGGCCTGAGGTTTGGGTCGTAATGCGGGTTTGGCAGGCATCGTACATCGAATACAAGGTCGGCGTCAGCCGGAACTCCACGCTTATATGCAAACGATTCAAACGTAAGTATAACTGGCAGACGGTCGGCTTCAACCAAATTAAGTACCCACGCCCGTAACTGGCCAGGAGTTAGGCTTGTAGTATCTATAGTATGTTCTTGTTCACGCAGCTCGGCCAGCATTTCGCGCTCAGCATTTATGCACTGTTGCAATGAAGATCGGA
>JAJYRX010000020.1 GCA_021793875.1 Pseudomonadota bacterium | reverse complement strand
CATATCCGCTAGACTGTCGTATTTATTTGATACAAACGCATCACGTGGGTCATCTCGCTTCATAATTACTGGCATACAGAACGGAGGCCCAAGCTCAACGGGCACGTCTTTAAGAGAGTGCACAGCCAGATCTGCCTTGCCTTCCAATAGCGCAAGCTCAAGCTCTTTAACAAATAACCCTTTCCCTCCGACTTTGGATAGGGTTCTATCAAGAATTTGATCCCCCTTTGTGGTTAGCTCAAGAAGGGAAATACTACAATTAGGATACTGTTGTTGAAGTAAGTTGCGGACATGATTTGCTTGCCACAATGCCAAACGACTTGCCCTAGTTGCAATAGTTAGGGTAGACGGGGATGTATCGTTCACGAATTATCCTGATATATATTTAAAAACTACCGATAATATTACGCCTATTATTGCTAATATACTCAAGCCTTGCAGAAGGGAAAGACCACTTTCACCTTTAGCCTTTTGAGGTTTATTTGATGTCATGATTGCACCTTAACTCTCTTTCGTTTACTAATTAGCATACCTGCTAAAACTACAAATATTGCACCTAGAAGCTCACATAATATTTTTACTATATATGATGCGGCTACGCCGTTGATAGCATCAGGAGCTTCAACAACCAAACCACTGTAAGGTAAGGTTGACAACTGTTGAATAACAAAGACATCGGTAATCACCATACCACCGGCAATCCAACCAAGTAACGCGGCTCCTAATATAACTACTATTGGAAACTTATCAATGAGCTTTAGTACTATGGTACTGCCCCAAACAATAATAGGAACGCTAAGCACCAAACCAAATGTAACGTAGTACAACTGATGACTAGTATCAGCATGACTTGCAGCAGCCGCAATAGCAATTACATTATCTAGACTCATGACAAAATCTGCCACAATTATTGTTTTTATGGCGCTTGCAAGTGTGAAACCAACATTTGTCTGTTTATGATCATGCACCTCTGGAATTAAAAGCTTAATTCCAATCCATACCAATAATATGCCGCCTAATAATTTTATAAACGGCAATTGCAACATGCTTAAGGCAAAAGCAATAAGAATTATTCTAAGGACTATGGCACCAGCAGTACCCCAAACAATACCTTGAGTACGCCTATTCTCAGGCAGATTGCGGCATGCCAGTGCTATTACAACTGCATTGTCGCCGCCGAGCAAGATATCTATCAAAACTATTTGGAACAATGCGCCCCAATGGATTAACTCAATAATATCAAGCATATGGCGACAATAACATGTGGCCGTTAGGACAAGGCTGCTTTAAGCAGTTTGCCCATTTCCGATGGGTCACGTGTAGTTTTAATACCGCACTCTTCCATAACGGCTAGTTTGGCATCGGCGGTATCATCGCCACCTGAAATAAGTGCGCCAGCATGACCCATGCGCTTACCTGCAGGAGCAGTTACGCCGGCAATAAAACCAATAATTGGCTTAGTCATATTGTCTTTAGCCCAACGAGCTGCATCAACCTCGTCAGGACCACCAATTTCACCAATCATTATTACTGCATCGGTATCTGGGTCATCGTTAAACATTTTTAACACATCTTTGTGCTTTAAACCGTTGATAGGGTCGCCACCAATACCAACAGCTGATGACTGACCTAGGCCAAGCTCTGTTACCTGAGCTACAGCTTCATAAGTAAGTGTGCCTGAACGGCTTACGACACCTATACGACCTTTGCGATGGATATGGCCCGGCATAATACCAATTTTGATTTCATCCGGTGTTATGAGACCTGGACAGTTGGGCCCTAGCAGTAGTGTCTTTTTATTCTGGTCACGCATTTTATTACGGACCTCAAGCATGTCTTTGACTGGAATACCTTCAGTTATGCATATTACAAGGTCTAAATCAGCATCAACCGCTTCCCATATAGCATCAGCTGCGCCTGCGGGTGGAACATAAATAACCGATACGGTTGCGCCCGTAGCTTCTTTAGCATCTTTAACGGTTCCGTAAATGGGGATCCCTTCGAAGTCTTCCCCTGCACGCTTTGGATGCACTCCCGCCACAAATGCGGATTGTCCATTGGCATATTCTCTACATGCACGCGTATGAAACTGACCGGTTTTACCGGTAATTCCTTGTGTAATTACTTTGGTGTCTTTGTTTATCAGAATTGACATTTGTAACCCTTTAATTTCTGCTTATCTGGCAGCTTCAACAACTTTGGTTGCAGCCTCGCCCATGGTATCTGCGCTAATAATTGGCAAACCAGAATCAGCAAGCATTTTCTTGCCCATTTCTTCATTAGTGCCCTTCATACGAACCACCAGTGGCACGTCAAGGTTTACCGCTTTACAGGCTGCAATAACACCTTCCGCTATAACATCACAGCGCATTATGCCGCCAAAAATATTTACCAGAATTGCTTTAACATCGTCGTTGGCAAGCATAATTTTGAAAGCTTCGGTTACTTTTTCTGCCGTAGCACCACCACCCACATCAAGGAAGTTAGCAGGCTCACCACCAAACAGCTTAATGGTATCCATTGTCGCCATGGCTAAACCTGCGCCATTCACTAAGCAACCTATATTGCCGTCTAGCTGAATGTAAGCTAAGTCATGCTTACTAGCTTCTATTTCAGCGGGATCTTCCTCATCTAGGTCACGATATTCAAGTATTTCAGGTTGACGAAACAGCGCATTTTCATCGAAGTTGAACTTGGCATCTAATGCTATTATCTCGCCAGACCCGGTAACTATTAAAGGGTTTATCTCAGCTAAGGATGCATCAGTATCCCAGTATGCTTTATAAAGACGCTGAAATTCTGCTGCTGCGATGTCTACTGACCCGGCAGGTATACCTATGCCAGATGCTAGTTCTTTAGCTTCTTCATCTGTGAAACCTATCTTAGGATCTACAAATACCTTAAGTATTTTTTCTGGTGTAGCTTCTGCAACTTCTTCAATGTCCATACCGCCCTCTGACGAGCCCATAACGCAAACTCGTTGAGTGGCACGGTCCGTAACTACCGCAATATAGTATTCTTTTTGAATATCAGCGCCTTCTTCAATTAGCAGACGCCTTACCTTGCGGCCTTCTGGACCTGTTTGATGCGTAACTAACTGCATGCCAAGGATTTCTGTAGCATACTGCTTAACCTCATCCATAGACTTGGCTACTTTTACACCACCACCCTTACCACGACCACCAGCATGTATTTGAGCCTTTACTACCCAAACCGGACCACCTAGTTTTTCGGCAGCAGAAACTGCTTCTTCAACTGAAAAGGCAGGATAACCACGCGGTACGCGCACTCCAAACTTGCGAAGCAAGTCTTTGCCCTGATATTCGTGAATGTTCATTTGTTACCCGTTTATTAAATTGAGGTTAGAAATTATTAATGCGCTATTTACTACTTGTTAGACTTTGTCTTAGGCTCTTGGTACCAAAGCGGATAAAACTTTTTTGCTACAGGCCCATCCAGCCGTAATGCATGACAACCCTCAAGCTGAAATGGCTTTTTGGGCTTGTCACCTTTGTTTTCTGCTGTTTCCTTTTTTCGCTCCCCTGCCATGGTTTGCACAGCCACAGTCGGCAATACATATGAAAGCTCGGTCATGTGAGTACACCCGGCCGTTCTTCCAAACCGTAATTTAACTTGATTGCGGAAGCCCTTAAGCAAATTTAGACCTACAAGACCACTGTAAGCAGGAGCGATACAGGAACAATGATTACCATAAGGCGCAGCCTCATAAGCGGCATGCGCTTCTGTAATTGTAAATTCAGAATCTATGGTAACTCTAAGCAGCATGTGGTGAATGTGTTCACCTGCTTTTCGTCTGCCGCCAGCCTGAAGATCGAAGTCGTACGCCTTGTAATCAATAAGCTCAGCTTCGAGATCCCACAAACCGTCGGTGCGGGCGAAGGTGTTAACCGTGATTTTTCTGGTGTGCAAAGGCTTGCGATCAGATTGGGGCAGCGGCAATGACATAAATTAAAAAAATCAAATAGTAAAATGCAACCTCTAAGTATAACGCAGAGACTGAGCTGCGCTCACCATAGCATTTAAAGCAGCGCGGGTTTCCTTCCAACCCCTTGTTTTGAGACCACAATCTGGATTTACCCACAGATGCTCTCTGGGTAAATATCTAGTAGCCCTATCCATGAGAGCAACCATGTCATTTTGATCTGGTATGTTTGGCGAATGTATGTCGTACACACCCGGTCCAATATTATTTGGATAGTGAAAGTTTTCAAACGCCTGTAATAACTCCATATTTGATCTGGACGTTTCTATTGTTATTACATCGGCATCCATATCAGCTATAGATTCAATAATGTCATTAAACTCTGAGTAACACATATGAGTATGTATTTGCGTAGCATCACTAACAACACTAGTGCTTAGCTTAAAGCAATCAACAGCCCAACGTAAGTAAGCGCTCCAGTTAGATCTGCGCAAGGGAAGCCCCTCTCTAAGGGCTGGTTCGTCAATCTGTATAACACCAATACCTGCACTCTCCAGATCAGATATTTCATCCCTTAAGGCCAAAGCTAATTGTTGACATGTAACTTTGCGAGGTTGATCATCACGAACAAATGACCACTGCAACATTGTGACGGGACCTGTCAGCATGCCTTTTACAGGCTTATCAGTCAAAGACTGAGCAAAAGAAGACCAAGTAACGGTCATGGGTGCTGGACGAACAACATCACCATAAATAATGGGGGGTTTTACACAACGAGATCCATAACTCTGTACCCAGCCATTCTTTGTGAAGGCAAATCCACCTAATAGCTCACCAAAATATTCGACCATATCGTTACGCTCTGGCTCTCCATGCACCAAAACGTCTAACCCAGCTTCTTCCTGGAACTTAATAACATTAGTTATTTCATCTTTAATGCCCCGCTCGTACTCAGCATCGCTAATACTTCCATCGCGCCACTTACGCCTTAACACACGTATTTCTTGGGTTTGAGGAAATGATCCAATAGTAGTTGTTGGAAATAAAGGAAGATTCAGTCGCTCCTTTTGCAACCCATCACGAATACTAAATGGTGTCCTTTTAATATTTATTTCATTAATGCGCTTCATTTTTTTCTGCACCACTGGATTGTGTATACGCGCAGATTTTCTTCTTGAGTTAATGATGGATCTTTGTCGCTCTATAGCGTTAATACTATCAACCGAATCAGGCGCATCAAGAATATAAGCAATAACCTTTAGTTCACGCAGCTTTTGAACAGCAAATGCTAACCATCCGCGCATTTCCTCATCAAGTTCGGTTTCAGCTTCGAGATCAACCGGAACGTGCAACAGAGAACATGACGGAGCTAGCCATAAACGTTCCCCCAAGCTTTCTTTTAAAGGCCTAACAATGTCTAGTATTGCGTCAAAGTCACTGCACCATATATTGCGGCCATCCACAACACCTAAAGAGAGCACTTGATTATTATTTAATGCACCTGCTACTTCTTGGATCTGCTCTGGAGCGCGCACAACGTCTATATGCCAGCCATCAACGCTAAGCTCTCTGACAAGCTGTGACTTATCCGATATAGTTTCAAAATAGGTAGCAATAAGAATTTTGATAGGGCTTTCCGATAGTTGTTTATAAACACCGTTAAATGCCTCTACCCACACTTTGGGTATGTCTAACGCTAATATGGGCTCATCTATCTGAACCCATTGGGCCCCTATCTCTTGTGCTTTGTTAAGCACTTCCAAATATATTGGAATAAGCCGATCCAAAAGATCCAGCTTACGAACATCTTCAGGTCCTTTATCGTACGCCTCTCCTTTTGCTAGCCACAACCAGGTTAATGGGCCAGGAATAACAGGCTTAACCTCATACCCAAGTGCTATAGCTTCAGAAATTTCTTCAAACAAGTCATCTCTAGATAGCTTAAATTTCTGCCCAGGATATATTTCTGGCGTTATGTAATGGTAATTAGTGTCAAACCACTTAGTCATCTCTGACGCGTGTTCATTGGCATCTTCTGATGACCAACCTCTCGCAACCTTAAATATTGTTTCAATGTCAACAGGTTTAGAAGGGTCATGTAAAAACCTATCTGGTATAGCACCAATGGTTGCCGACCATTCTAGAACGTGGTCATACCACGCAAAATCACCCACTGGAATTAAATCAACTCCATGTTGCGCTTGCTTATTCCAATTGTCACGCCTAAGATCTTTGCCGATATTTAGTAGCCGACTTATATCAGACTTACCCGCCCAATACGACTCTAATGCAAACTTTAATTCACGCTTAAGTCCTATCCTTGGAAATCCAAGATTATGAATAATTGTCATGTTTACGCCTATAAAAGTTATCAATAAGAATTTTCATTACTATTGTCGGGCGTGTTTGCAAATTTAAAAAATCAAATACATCACTATAATGATGAATAACTCTCATACAAAATAAACAAATGATAGAAGTAAAGCATTTACGTACATTAGTAGCTATAAGAGACCACGGTAGCCTTCAAGAAGCCGCCGAGCAGTTGCATGTTACACAGTCTGCTCTTTCTCACCAGTTACGTGATTTAGAATCTCGACTTAATGCGCCTCTGCTTAATCGCAGAACCAGACCAGCCAGATTAACTACAGCAGCACTGCGAATAATAAACCTGGCTGATGAAGTGCTCCCCATGATTAGAGCAACCGAATTCGAACTAGAGCGCTTAGCTTTAGGCAGAACAGGTCGGTTGTACCTTGCTATTGAGTGTCACTCATGCTTTCAGTGGCTAATGCCAGCTTTAGATACGTTCCGTCAATCTTGGCCAGATGTTTCTTTAGACTTATCAGCAGCATTCTCTTTCATTCCACAAACGGCGCTTATTCGAGGAGATCTTGATGTGGTTATTACTTCTGACCCACAAGATATTGAATCCGTGGAGTACATACCTCTATTTAAGTATGAACTGGTATTAGCTGTTTCTAAAAATAGTGTGCTAGCCAACAATCTATTTATTACACCAGAGGATTTATCTGATCAGATATTAATAACCTACCCTGTAGAACGTGAGCGATTAGACATATTCAATTATTTTCTTGACCCAGGAAACGTTACCCCTGCAGCAATACGTAACGCAGAACTCACACCAGTTATAGTTCAATTAGTAGCCAGCAACCGTGGCGTTGCGGCCTTACCTAACTGGGCGTTAACTGAGTTTTTACACCACGGATGGATTAAAAAATTAGGGTTAGGCAAAACCGGCATTTGGCCAACCCTTTATGCAGCAGTTAGATCAGAAGATGCAGGTGCGGAATACATAAAAGCATTTACACAGCTTGCCAAGAAAACCTGCTTTGAAACTTTGGAAGGGATTAAACCGGCAAATCACCTATAACTTTTCTGACTATGTCATATTTAAAACCACGGGAAATTAAAAAACGATATTGCCTGGCATATTCTTTTTGATTTTTAGCCTTATGACCAAATTTTTTCTCCCAAACCAGCATAGCAGCGTTGTGCTCGTTATTAGAAAGCTCGTCCTTTAATGACTGTATTATTTGATCTGATACGCCTTTTTGAGCAAGCTCGTACGATATACGCTCCCAACCGTGTGTGTTTATACGTCGGCTTATTAAACTTTGTGCAAACCTATTATCACACTGCCAATTATGCTCTTGTAGGTAATCGAGCACATTTAACAGTTCTTCTGAACTATTGGCATATGGGGATAGCTTGCGCTCTAGTTCGAGCCTGGAGTGCTCGCGCCTTGAAAGATATGCTACGGCGCGAGCCTTAAGAGATGTTTTTTTTATAGAAGCTTTATTCTTGTTCTGCATCTATTTCTGGTTCAGCACTTTGCATGTTTTTACCAACGCCAAAGTGTTCCCGTACACGGGCTTCTATTTCAGCCGCCATATCGGGGTTATCTTTAAGGTATTCGCGAACGTTATCACGACCTTGCCCTATACGTGTATCACCATAACTAAACCAAGAGCCGGCTTTATCAACTATGCCAGCCTGCACGCCTAAGTCAATAATTTCACCATAGCGTGATATTCCAGAGCCATAAAGAATGTCGAACTCTGCTTGTTTAAATGGCGGCGAAACTTTGTTTTTAACAACTTTTACCCTAGTTTCATTGCCAACTATTTCATCACCTTTCTTAATTGATCCTATACGGCGTATGTCTAACCTTACCGATGAGTAAAATTTAAGAGCATTACCACCAGTAGTTGTTTCTGGACTACCAAACATAACGCCTATTTTCATGCGTATTTGGTTAATAAATATAACCGTACAGTTAGCGCGTTTAATATTTGCAGTAAGCTTGCGTAGTGCCTGACTCATTAATCGAGCTTGAAGACCAGGTAAAGAATCACCCATGTCGCCTTCTATTTCAGCTCTGGGCACTAACGCAGCAACAGAGTCTATAACGACAAGGTCTACGGAACCGGATCTTACCAGTGCATCGGTTATTTCCAATGCCTGTTCTCCAGTATCTGGCTGTGATATTAGTAAATCCTCTAGATTTACACCAAGTTTTGATGCGTACTGTACATCGAGTGCGTGTTCGGCATCGACAAAGGCACATACACCTCCAAGCTTTTGCATTTCAGCAATTACCTGTAAGGTCAAAGTTGTTTTACCTGACGATTCGGGCCCGTAAACCTCAATAACCCTGCCCCTTGGTAAGCCCCCTACGCCAAGAGCGATATCTAGCCCTAAAGAACCTGTGGAGACAACTTGTATGTCATGACCAACTTTGTTGTCACCATATCGCATTACGGAGCCCTTACCGAACTGCTTTTCAATTTGTGAAATGGCCGATGCCAATGCTTTTTTGCGTTCGGCTACATTACGATCAGAGGTCATAAAACGCCCTTGTAGTATTTAACAAACAGGAAATTATACTGTATAAAAACACAGATACAAAAATTATTAATATGTAATGCTAACACCATAACTAATATGCAATCATTTTTGCAAACTAAAAGGTGTTAGAAATGTCATGATAAACAAATATTACACTGGCATACCATATGAAAACCAGCTTACAATCGGCACCTTTAAGAGTTCACGGAATTTAATAACATGTGGTTTAAAAACTTACGCATTTTTCGTCTAAAAGATGACTGGAAATGCACTGCATCAGAGTTAGAAAGCTTATTGTCAGAACAAACATTTCAACCAGCAGGACAGCTCACCGAAGTTAATTCAGGCTGGATTCCTCCTAAGGAAAACGGTAATCTTGTACACGATGTCGACGGTCAGTATTTACTAGCTCTAAGAACTGAAAAAAAGTTACTACCTGCCACTGTTGTTAATCAGTTTGCCAAGACCAGAGCTATTGAGATAGAAGATCAGCAAGGGTATAAGCCGGGTCGTAAGCAAATGAAAGATCTTAAAGAGCAGATACGTGACGAACTTCTGCCTAAAGCTTTTAGTCTATATAAAGACACCAATCTGTGGATAGACACGCGCAACAAATGGGTGGCTATAGACTCAGCATCCAGTGGTCCTGCTGATGAAATAATAGGGTTACTAACCAAGGTGCTACAACCATTTCCATTGACACCAGTATTTACAGAAACGCCCCCAGCATCTGCTATGACTGAATGGCTTCTTATCAATGAAGCTCCCGCAAACTTTAATATTGATGAAGAAGTTGAGCTAAAAGCAACAGACGACTCTAGAGCAACCGTTAAATATGTACGACACAGTGTAAGTCCAGATCTAGCTAAACAACATATAGAGTCAGGTAAGCAATGCACGCGACTGGCACTTACATGGGCTGATCGAGTATCGTTCGTTGTTAACGAATCGCTTGAGTTAAAGCGTGTTACACCTTTAGAAGTAATATCAGAAAGGAAAAATAGCGACGACGGACTAGACGAGGATTTAACTCTTATGGCTGGTGAGCTAAACCAGCTACTAAACGATTTAGTAGCTGCTTTTGGGGGAGAAAAGGAAGGCGAATTCTAGCCTGTTAGTATTCTATACCAGGCAGCAAGGTATCGTCTGGACCTACATGAGTTGGGGGAAACCAGGTTACATCACGCAATGAGTGCTGCACCAAACTCTCAACTCCCATTAATACTGCAAAAATTGCCATTCGCACCGGTATGCCATTATCGGTCTGACGAAAAATTGCAAGTCTTGGGTCTTCGTTTAGATCTACACTAAGATCATGAGCCCCTTCTCTACTATCACGTGGAAGCGGGTGCATTATGATTACATCATCACGACAAAAAGCGTCTACTATTGATTTATTAACCTGAAACTGTGGAACATATCCTTGTAGCTCTTCCTGTTGGAATCGTTCTTTTTGAACCCTAGTTGTATAAATTACATCGGCACCTGACAAACCTTTCTGTAGCGAGTTAGTCTGCTCGATAACATGGCCATGCTTGGCTGCCTGATCTATTATTGCTGACGGCATCTCTAGTCCCGGAGGAGATACAAGCGTAAACTTAAGCCCTCTGTATAATGCAAGAAGCTTAATTAAAGAATGAACTGTGCGTCCATACTTTAGATCACCCACCAGAGCTATATGAGAACCGTCAAGCAACTTACCGAGCCTGGAGAACTCAGTCAGTATTGTGTATAGATCAAGCAATGCCTGACTTGGATGTTCACCGGGACCATCACCACCATTAACTACCGGAATGTTTGTAGCTCTGGCAAACTCGGCTACAGACCCTTCATCGGGATGACGAATAACAAGAGCATCTACGTAACCACTTAGAACTCTACTGGTATCGTAAATAGATTCTCCTTTAGCCATAGAAGAAAAGGTAAACCCGGTGGTGTCACATACTGAGCCACCCAAACGACAAAAAGCTGCCCCAAAGCTGACTCGAGTACGGGTACTTGCCTCAAAAAACAAATTGCCAAGCACTGCACCTTCTAAAACCCTAGATACCTTTTGTCTACGTGCTATTGGCTGCATTAAGTCTGCAATTCTGAATAAGTCTTCAACTGACTCTCTAGTGAACTGATCTACAGAAAGTAGCTGGTGCTTACCGTTTATTGCAATACGATCGCGTATAGGCCCAGTTTGAGCTGCCTCAGCATATTTTTTAAGTAAAGGTTCGTTTTCCATGATTTCTGTAACGAACCTATGAACCACATCTGGCATAGGGCGGTAATGCCTTGACTCCTCAGATAGAAGCCAAGCATCTAACTCGCGTCTTTTTACACCTATACGCGATGCGAATATATCGCGAGTTAAGTTAAGGCGACGCATTGCATCGCTAAGAAACACCTGTTGTGACACCGACATGTTAATGACCTTACTGCTGAGCCGCTTCCTGAGCTTCCTCTTCAGAAGCCCCTGCTATTGCTCGTGCAACTGCCATCGCGTTGTCTTCTGAGCCAACAACAAACACCAGGTGTTCGGTATCAACTGTCTCCGCATACCCAGGTGCTGCTAATAGAGTTTGACCAACAATGAAAGCAAGTCTCATGCCAGGGTTAGCGCTTGTTGCTGTGCGTACGCGGTCACGACCTTCACTACTTAACTCTAGTGCAACCAACCCGTCACCTTGCTGACTCGAGCCCGCTTGCACGCCTGTTAAGTCTTCTCGCACTACTACAGCCTCAGGGTTAAGAAATATGCTTCCCTCTTCAAGCGGTATTTCGTGCCAACCTTCGTGTTGAGCAGTATCGGCTAAAAACACGGCAACTGGGGCACCTTCTTGTTGAGAGTCAGACATAAGCTGCTCGTCGGTAAGATCGCCGTCTGTTTGAGCAAGCTGAGCATTGGTTTCTGTTTGAGTTTGCTCGGCACCTGTAGATTCTGCTGTTTGTTTTGTTTGTGTAGTTTCACAAGCTGCTAAAGCCATAACACTAAGCAAAGCCAGCAAGCGAATAATATTTCTTATGGATATCATATTAACCTCAAGTTGGAATTACGGTTTATGACTGCAAATTTTAGCAGCTATAGCGAAGGTAAACGCTTGTATGAACATTATTTGTCAGTCTGAATTAAAGACATACACAAAAAGTATTTTTTTATGTATAATTCATTTCTTTGGTTAGCAGCACAAATGTGAAGTTAACCAAGTGTGGGCCTATAGCTCAGTTGGTCAGAGCAGCGGACTCATAATCCGTTGGTCGCTGGTTCAAGTCCAGCTAGGCCCACCAGTAAAACACGCCGGTTTATTTAAACTGGCGTTTTTTATTTGCATCTTCTTTAA
>JAJYRX010000019.1 GCA_021793875.1 Pseudomonadota bacterium | reverse complement strand
GAGAGTCATCTACCATAACCATGGCATTATATTTATCGGCCAGGTTACATATGCCTTCAAGGTTAGCTATTATGCCATCCATAGAGAAAACTCCGTCAGTAGCAATTAGCTTGAATCGGGCTCCGGCTTTGTCGGCCTCTTTGAGCTGCTGCTCTAGGCTTTGCATACAGTTATTCTTATATCTGTAGCGTTTTGCTTTGCATAAACGTATGCCATCAATAATGCTTGCATGATTAAGCTCATCGCTTATTACAGCATCATTTTCATCTAGTAATGTTTCAAACAAGCCGACATTGGCATCGAAACAGCTTGAGTAAAGTATGGCTGCGTCTTTTTGCAAATAGGCTGCTAGTTCTTTCTCTAGCTTTGCATGTACAGATTGTGTTCCGCATATAAATCGTACTGAAGCCATTCCAAAGCCGCTGCTGAGAAGGCTTTCGCGTACGCTTTCTATAATACGACTGTCGTCGGCCAGGCCTAGGTAGTTGTTGGCACAGAAATTTAGTACGTTTTTACCGTTATCTAGAGTTACATCTGATGATTGCGGCACGGTTATAACGTGTTCATCTTTGTAAAAGCCGCTGTCTTGTATTTCCTGTATTTGTCTATTTAAATGTTCAATAAATGCGTTTTTTCCCAAGATGCTTCCTTTGAAAGTAGTATAAGTTCTATTTTATGCTGCAGAGTTCAGCATATTGGTGCAAAGTCCAGTATATTGGATACTGTTTAATTCAACAATCAGGTTATTGCATGAGCAATTCGCAATCAACATCAAATAAAAATACTATTGATTTAACGCCACCCAGAGTGGGTGCAAAATTGCAGCGTTTGCGTAACGATCGCAAGCTAACATTAGAAGATTTATCGCGTCTGGCTGGTGTTTCTAAATCAATGCTTTCCGAGATTGAACGAAACAGGGCTAACCCAACCATAGCAGTTATGTGGCGACTCACTAATGCACTTGGTGTAAGCTTAGATGCTCTTTTTGCCACAAGCTCTGAAAGTAATCCCATACTAATAAATAGAGCGCACGATAGCCCTGTGCTATCCAATGAAGATTGCGGATACACTTTGCGTGTTTGGGGGCCGGTACAGCTGGCAGGGTCTTTCGAATGGTATGAACTAACTCTCGAACCTGGTGGAAGTTTAAGCTCACAACCACATGAGCCTGGCACTCAAGAGCATTTAACAGTTTTCAATGGCAGCATGACAATAACTGTAGAAGGGCACCAAAGTATTGCTAATTCAGGTGAAACGGCAAGGTATTTTGCTGATAAACCACATTCAATTACCAATCCAGGAATGAAATTGGCAACAGCTTTGTTAGTTGTTGTTCACAGTTAATATACATGGATATTTTTAGCCAATTTAAGTTTTAAGTTGTGTGGTTCATACTTGTGCTAATTACAATTATTTATCTGTCGAAGTATGGGCTATGGAAGAAAATGCGCATGACTTTCCAGGGGCACGCGGTTTAACCAGTCAGCAGCTTAAGGCGGTCTGCAATAAGCACCCTAGGCAATTGGTGGTGGCTGCTGCCGGTTCGGGCAAAACTTCTGTAATGGTAGCTAAAGTTGCTTACGTACTGGCCAATAAAATTTATTCTCCCA
The DNA here is from genome assembly GCA_021793875.1 of Pseudomonadota bacterium. GTDB lineage: Bacteria > Pseudomonadota > Gammaproteobacteria > Burkholderiales > Burkholderiaceae_B > JAJYRX01. The sequence goes on along the minus strand of JAJYRX010000019.1, from coordinate 10,562 downwards.
AGCAAGTACTATTACTGGCTTTTAATGTCAAAGCGGCTCAAGAGCTTAGGGCGCGTTTAATAAATAATCTGGGTAAAAATATAGCGCATATAAACCAGGTGCATGTGGCAACCATGCATGCAGTTGGCATGAAAATTGTGCAGGCATCTCATAGGGGAAGTTTAATGGTATTAAACGACCAGCTCTCAAGACGCTTGTTGAAAGCTCTTATACGAAAACTTATTTGTAGAGATATAGAGTTTGCATCGTTGTGGATGCTATTCGTAATGTTCTATAGACAGCAATTATGTCATCCACATACGTTTCCCAGTCGTCGTAAATGGAAGGCGTTTGTGCGGTTAAATGGTTCCCGCATGGGCTCTAATTATGGCTTTAGAACAGTTAGCGGTGCCGTAGTTTCTAGTCAGTTTGAGCAGGCTGTTGGCAACTGGTTAAGTATGCTGGGCATATCTTATACCTATAGGCGTATAGGGTTGTTTTCTAGAGCGTTAAAGCTATTATCAGTATGTGGGCATAAATCTAAAAATCTTAACGGATACTTTGCAGTACATGGTCGCAACCTAAAAATCATATGCATATTAGAAGGTGTTAGCCGCTGTTATAAACACAGCGCTTATCTTGCTGTAAGTGATCTTGAAAATGGTGTGGCCTTTAGGCATTTATTAGATGTGCTATGCCATAAACCAAATGTGCGTACAGTACGTCAAGTTACAAATGTGCTTAAAAGCGTGAACGGTGAACTGGTACATCAATCTCAACTAGATTTTTTACTTCTATTTATTCAGCAGGCATCTGTTAACTGTATATACAGCTTTACTAATAATGTAGAAACCGAGCGTCAGAAGCTACACGCGGCAATGCTGGAGCAGTTATTTAATGCTTCATGCAAAATATTTAACAATGATAAATACATAAATTACGAAGGAATGTTAACCAGGGCAGCACAGGTTATAAAAACAGGTAAACACCAAATCCAATATAAATTAATAATGGTTGACGAGTTTCAAGATACCTCTATGGCGGGTGTTAGATTACTCAAGGCATTACTATCCTGTCAGGTAAATAGCCAGTTGTTTGCTGTGGGCGATGATTGGCAGTCTATATATAAGTTTGCGGGTGCCATGCCTGACGTAATGTCTAATTTTGGAACTTGGTTTGGTTCACACAAACGCCATTATCTTGATAAAACCTTCCGCTTTGGTCTAAACATTGCAAAGGTAAGTAGTAATTTTGTACAGGCTAATCCAAATCAGATAAGCAAAAATGTTGTCTCTAACAACCTTAATCAGGGAAATATAAACATAATATGTTACAGCTCTATAGATTCAATGAATAACATGTGTGAGCTTTGCCTGACCGAAATAGCCAACGACGAATCTCGTAGTAATAAAGGCATAACTAATGTGTATATACTTGGCAGGTACAATCATCAGAAGCCTAATTTGCTTCATAGGTGGCAAAGTTCTATGCCCAAATTAAATATACAGTTTCATACTGTGCATGGGTCTAAAGGCTTAGAGGCTGATGCTGTTATAGTGCTAGGCCTTCATATGGGTAAGCATGGTTTCCCAAGTCAAGTTAAAAATGATGATCTTATGGATTTATCTGCTTATAAGTCAGAGGCGTTTCCATATGCTGAAGAAAGGCGTCTTTTTTATGTTGCCATGACTCGCACTAAAGGCAACTTATACTTGCTTTGTGGAGCTAGTAAGCCTTCTATATTTATAAATGAAATTCAACAACAACCATATTAAAAGATTATTATGCCTTTACTATTGCTAGCCTTAGCGGCAGTCATGTTTGGCCTGTATAACGTATTCATAAAAATGTCGGCTAGTCATATACAGGCCATACTAGGAGCTGTTGTTCTGCAGTTTGTTGCGGCTTTTGTTGGTCTTGGGCTTATGTTTTATCTTAAGGTAAGCCAATCGGTAAGCATGCATGCTACGCCCAAGGGGGTTGCTCTTGCCATATCGGCAGGTATTGCCATTGGTTTGGTTGAAATACTTACATTCATAATTTATGGCAAAGGGGTGCCTGTGGCTGTTGGCAACCCTTTAATCATTGGTGGTTCATTAGTTGTGACTACTGGAGTAGGCATATTATTTTTACGCGAGTCTATAAGTCTTATCCAATTGGTAGGTATATTGCTAATTATCGGTGGGCTTTTGATTCTCGCGCTTAATGCTGGTAAATCATAACTTTCGTACTATACTCACTTTCTTTTTCACGCAATAAAATAGGTAGTAGCCATGTTAGGCAAAAAGGTTTCTGCACTTATTAAAACCGTTTTTTTTACAGCCTCTATTGCTGCAGGTGCAGTGTTTAACGCTCAGGCAAGCGATGTAATAAAAATAGGTGAGCTAAATAGTTATAAGTCTCAGCCTGCATTCCTTGCACCATACAAAAACGGCATGATGCTAGCAGTTGAGCAAATCAACGCTGCTGGTGGTGTAAACGGTAAGCAATTGGAGCTTATTATTCGTGATGATAACTCCAACCCCGCCGATGCTGTTAGAACAGTAGAAGAGTTGTTTTCGCGTGACAAAATAGATGTGCTTACAGGTACATTCTTGTCACACGTAGGCATGGCTGTCAGTGATTATGCACGTCATAAAAAAAGGTTTTTTCTGGCCTCAGAGCCTCTGACTAATAAAATGGTGTGGTCAGATGGTAACCGCTATACATTCAGGTTGCGTAATTCTACATATATGCAGGTAGCAATGCTTATACCTGCAGCCGTTAAAATGAATAAAAAGCGCTGGGCTATAGTCTATCCAAATTATGAATATGGCCAGTCCGCTGTAGAAACTTTTAAAACATTATTGCGTGAGCAGCAGCCCGATGTAGAGTTTGTTGCAGAGCAGGCTACACCGCTTGGCAAGGTCGATGCCGGTAGCGTTGTACAAGCATTGGCTGATTCTAATCCTGAAGCCTTGTTTAATGTGCTTTTTGCGTCAGACCTTGCTCGGTTTGTACGAGCGGCTAATCAACGCCATTTCCTTGACGATCTGCCGGTGGTTAGTATGTTATCTGGGGAGCCAGAATACCTTGACCCACTAGGCACAGAAACTCCTGAAGGGTGGGTGGTAACGGGGTACCCGTGGTATGACATTGATACCCCAGAACACAATGAGTTTCTGGAAGCCTATCAGAATAGGTTTAACGACTATCCTAGGCTGGGCACCATTATTGGCTACTCCGCCATACAGTCATTGGCCGCAGGTATAGAAAAAGCAGGTTCAACTGATACAGAAGACCTTATAAAAGCATTTAAAGGTCTTGAACATATGACACCATTTGGTCAAATTAAATACAGGGAAATCGATCACCAGTCCACAATGGGAGCATATGTAGGAAAACTTGCTATACGTGATGGCAAAGGCGTAATGGTCGATTCCTATTATGCCGATGGCGCTACTGTGCAGCCTAGCGATGAACAAGTGCTCGAGTGGAGACCAAAATCGGCAGATGCCAAGTAATAACTAACCTATAAGTTAAACATGACTTTTTCGGGTTTTGCGGTTCAGTTTCTAAATGGGCTGGCCGATGCCTCGTCTCTTTTCCTTGTTGCAGTTGGGCTATCAGTAATATTTGGTGTCACACGTATAGTGAACTTTGCCCATGGTTCACTTTATATGCTTGGTGCTTACCTAGCCTACACAATAACTGCATACATGTCTGCGCATGGGGTAATGGGCTTTTGGTTGGGTATTTTTACCTCGGCCCTTGTTGTTGCTGCATTGGGTGTGCTGGTAGAAGTGTTTCTATTGCGCCGTATATATGCAGCTCCAGAACTATTCCAGTTGCTGGCAACGTTTGCTCTTGTTCTTATTGTGAATGACCTAGTGCTATGGGTATGGGGTCCCGAAGACTTGTTGGGGCCACTTGCTCCGGGGCTTTCTGATTCAGTATCTGTGCTTGGTCGTTATGTGCCGCAATACGACTTGCTGCTTATGCTTTTGGGGCCGGTAGTTTTATTGGTTCTACGCTATCTTATTAATTCCACACAGTGGGGGGCTCTTTTACGTGCTGCCACACAAGATAGAGCAATGCTTTCGGCTTTGGGTGTGAATCAGGCGTTGCTTTTTACGCTGGTGTTTGCATTGGGGTCGTTTCTTGCAGGATTGGGCGGAGCACTGCAGTTGCCGCGTCAGCCAGCCAACCTGGGAATGGATTTAAACATAATTGCTGAAGCATTTGTTGTTGTAGTGGTTGGTGGTATGGGTTCAATACACGGAGCCTATGTTGCTGCTTTGCTTATAGCGCAGATAAAGGCATTTTGCATAGCTTTGGGTACAGTAAGTATTGCGGGTCTAAGCCTGCACTTTCCAAGTATGACTCTGGTTGCTGAGTTTCTTCTTATGGCAGTTGTATTAGTATTTAGGCCATGGGGTCTATTTGGTAGAAAACCATCCGATCCTCAGGAGTCACACCATATTCATGGCCTGTCTGAGCGCGCTAAACGTGTGTATATGAACTGTGCCATATTATTGCTGTTTGTGTTCGCTCTTCTGCCAGCATTGAGTAATACATGGCCTTATGTGCCGGTGTTAGCGCTTGATATGAGTTTGGCAGCGCTGTTTGCAGCCAGTCTGTTCATTCTTATGGGCCCAGGTGGTATGTATTCATTCGGACATGCAGCTTATTTTGGCCTTGGTGCATATGGCGCAGCCATACTTTATAAAACCTTTGGGTTTTCTATGCTTGCCTCTATGTTAGGTGGGCCGCTAGTTGCTACTGTAGCCGCCTTGGTTTTTGGATGGTTTTGTGTGCGCCTTAGTGGCGTGTATTTAGCAATGCTTACATTAGCTTTTGCACAAATCGTATGGTCCATAGTCTATCAGTGGGACTCTTTCACTGGTGGTTCTAATGGAATTATTGGAATATGGCCAAATTCAATATTTAGTGGTCATTTGTATTACTACCTGGTTTTAGCAGTTGTAGCAGCTCTTTTATTAATAATTTACCTGTTAACAAAAACTAGCTTTGGTTATGCCATACGTGCCATACGTGATTCTGCATACAGATCCAGTGCCATTGGTCTTAAAGTTAGTCGCATACAGTGGTCTTTATTCATATTATCTGGCGCCATAGCTGGTGCTTCAGGCGCCTTATTTGTGTTTGCCAAAGGAAGTGTGTCTCCAGAAGTGCTGGCTATCTCAAAATCGGTTGACGGTTTGCTTATGGTATTGCTAGGAGGTCTTGACTCTCTTGCTGGTCCAGTTATAGGAGCGCTGACATTGCAACTAATGGAAGATTTCTTTACAGGTATAACTGAATACTGGCATGCTGTTTTTGGCATGGTAATTATTACTCTAGTAGTAATTTTTCCAGGTGGCATTGTGCGCACTCTACAAAAGCAGGATACCCAATGACTGTTTTAAAAGTAACCTCATTAAGTAAGAGATTTGGCGCTAGAACCGTTGTTAAAAATGTTTCATTTAATGTGAGTTCGGGCCAAATGGTAGCCCTTATAGGTCCCAATGGGGCTGGCAAAACCACTACATTTAACATGATAAATGGCCAGTTGCAGCCCGATTCTGGACGCGTGTATGTAAATGGCATTGACGTAACCGGAGCCACTCCTGATACTTTGGCTCGTGCTGGAGTTGGTCGTACTTTTCAAGTTGCAGAAACATTTCGTTCAATGACCGTATTGGAGAACGTGCAAACGTCTATTATGGCGCATGATCGTCTTGGTGCGCGTATAGCTTTCACTGCTATGACTAGGTATACCAATAAGGCTTATGAGCTTTTATCTATGGTTGGCATGGATGATCAGGCATCGGTTAAATGCAGCCATCTCTCGTACGGAGATGTAAAACGAGTAGAGTTTGCTATGGCCCTTGCAGGTAAGCCGCGTTTGTTACTAATGGACGAGCCCACCGCTGGTATGTCACCATCTGAACGCAAAGACGTTATAAGCATGGTGAAACGTGTGGCAAGTGCTAATGGTATTGCTGTGTTGTTTACAGAGCATAGTATGGATGTAGTGTTCGACTATGCGGATAGGGTAATTGTGCTTGCCGGTGGCACAATAATAGAGCAGGGCAGTGTAAGTCGTATACAACAAAGTAGTGCAGTACGTGAGGTGTATTTTGGCTTGGGTGGTGATCAACAATTGCAAGACACAATTAATAGGTCTGCAAATCAGCCTGTGCTGTTATCGGTTGAAAATTTAAATGCTTGGTATGGGGCGGCACAAATACTTTTCGATATGAATTTTCATGTGCATCAAGGTGAGGTGGTTGCCCTTATTGGTCGCAACGGTGCTGGTAAATCAACAACATTTAAAGCTATTGTAAAGCAGGTTAAAAAAAGTACTGGCAAGGTCTCATTTATGGATAGTCAGTTATCTGCTCTCTCGGCGCATGCTATAGCTAGGTTGGGGCTTGGATATGTTCCTGGTGATAGGCGAGTTTTCACTGACCTTACCGTAATAGAAAATTTGCGTACTGGAGAACAGCCAGTACGCAAATGGCCGGATGGGTCATTAGCGCCATCATGGAGCGTTAATAGCATCATAGAGTTGTTTCCAAACCTTGGGAATATGCTGAGCCGACAAGGTGATCAAATGAGCGGTGGAGAGCAGCAAATGCTTGCAATTGCCCGCACATTAATGGGTAACCCTTACATGATTCTGCTAGATGAACCGTCCGAGGGAGTGGCCCCTATAGTTGTGAATGCGTTGGTGCAGGCGATAGTGCGTCTTAAATCAGAAGGTGTGAGCATATTGCTAGCCGAGCAAAACCTTGAGTTTGCATCCAAGGTGGCCGACAGGGTGTATATGCTGGAAAAAGGTGTAATTAAGCAAGAAAGTAACCAGCCCAAAGAGCTACTTGGGCTGGTTTAAGAGTATTTAACTAGCAGAGTCAGAGGGTTGGGGCATTTCAATTTTCACCTCAAGAACCTCTAATGAGTCTTGGCGTTCAAGATTAACCTGTATATCTTGTGGGTCAATCTCTACATACTTGGATATAACCTCAACTAGCTCTTTTTGCAGTTGAGGTAGGTATGAAGGTGATGCTCCGCCACGCTCGTTTATGAGAATTAGTTGCAGTCTATCTTTGGCTACTTTGGCAGACTGTTTTTTGTTGCCAAGTAAGAAGGACAGAAAAGACATACTATTTACCTCCAAACATGCGCTTGAACAGTCCGGGCTTGTTGTATTCGATAAATCTTAGAGGCCTGTCTTCGCCCAAATAGCGTGCAACTATATCTTGATATGCCAGAGCCACATCGCTGTCTTCTAGATGAATTACTGGCACACCTTCGTTAGATGCCTGTAATACTGTTTCTGACTCTGGTGTTACACCAATAAGTTTGATACGCAGTATATCTTCTATATCTTGTATGGATAACATTTCCCCTTCGCTTACTCGCTTTGGGCTGTAGCGGGTTAAAAGTAGAAACTCGCGAATGGGCTCTTCGTTGCGCTCGGAACGTCTAGACTTTGCTGAGAGAATTCCTAGGATTCTGTCTGAGTCGCGTACGGAAGACACTTCTGGGTTGGTTACCACTAATGCATCATCGGCAAAATAAGCAGCCATTAAAGCACCCGTTTCTATACCTGCAGGAGAGTCGCATACTATGTACTCAAACTCCATTTCTTTAAGTTCTTCCAGAACTTTTTCCACACCCTCACGAGTTAAAGCTTCTTTGTCGCGAGTTTGAGATGCGGGAAGTATGTACAGGTTGTCTAGTTGTTTATCTTTTATCAAGGCTTGGTTAAGTCTGGCTTCCCCCTGTATAACGTTGACGAAGTCGTACACAACACGACGTTCACAACCCATTACTAGATCAAGGTTACGCAGACCAACGTCAAAGTCGATAACTACTGTTTTATGACCACGTAGGGCCAGACCTGCTGAAAAGCTGGCGCTGGTGGTGGTTTTGCCAACACCGCCCTTGCCTGAGGTCACCACAACAATTCGTGCCATGATGTGTTCATTCCTTTTTCATTAAAATATTGCTATCGTAAACCAAACTTTTGAGTTAAGGCTTTAATGGTTGTATATCTAGCTTGCCATCTGCTAGTTTAACCATAGCGGGGGAGCTACGTAGAGCAGGATCTAGCTGATTTTCTATCACTTTGTATATGCCTGCAACAGCAAGTAACTCAGCGTCAAGCTGCGTAGTGAAAATGCGGGCTTCCGAATTGCCTCGTGCACCTGCCATAGCCTTACCGCGTAGTGGACCGTAAACATGTATATTGCCATCGGCAATAACCTCGGCTCCCTGGCTAACCACACCTATAACTATAAGGTCGGCGTTACGTGCGTATATACGCTGCCCAGATCTAAGCTGACGGTTAACCATCATTGTTTGCTCCGCATGAATAGGTTCTGGATTCTGTACGGCCTTTGCTTTTGGATTTGGCTCAGGATTATCGGGTGAAACCGGAGCGGAAAGGTCAACCTCTGCTAAGCCAGCGCCTACCGCCTGCTCTAAAACTTTATCGTGAGCTTGTATGCCTACTGGATGTAGTTTATGCCCTTTCAGGGCTTCAATTAATGTGGGCCACTCGGGAGATTCATTTAGCTCGCTTGCGTCTATCACTACCGGTTCGTTTTCAAAAAAACTACCGGCTTCTGACATGCGAGTGTTTAAAGCAGAAATAAGGCTTTCGGTATTGTTGCTATGTAGTACAACCCTTACTGTATATAGTGTTGCACTTTTAAAATCCAGGGCTAGCTTTTGTTTAGTCAATTCCAGGTATCCCTTAGGGTGGTAATACGGTTTAAAACAGGTTCTTCTGGGGTTGATTCATCACGGTCGGCCACAAAATAACCAAGACGTTCAAACTGCCAGCGTTTGCCTTTTTCAGCGGTTACTCCGGGCTCTAACCAACCTTTAATAATACTTACCGAGTTTGGATTTATAAGCTCCATGAAATCGGTGTCTGATGCATCGGGTTGGGCCACAGTAAAAAGACGGTCGTAAAGCCTGAATGTAGCAGAAACAGCATGCTTAGTGCTAATCCAGGTTATTGTGCTTTTGACTTTTACAGAGCTTGCCCCTGGAGTGCCACTTTTTGTATCGGGCAGATATTCAGCGTGTACTTCAGTGACTTCACCGTTGTCATCTTTTACAAAGCCGGTGCACTTAATTATATATCCATACTTAAGACGCACCGTATTACCAGGAAACAGACGAAAATATTTGCGTGGTGGATCTTCGCGGAAATCGTCTCGTTCTATCCAGAGTTCTCTGGTCAGAGGAAACTCTCGATTGCCAGCGGATTTGTCATGAGGGTTAACAGGTGCGTGACACAGCTCATGGCCGTCTTCTGGGTAGTTGGTAAGCACTAGCTTAATTGGATCTAGTACAGCTACTGCCCTATCGGCAATAGGGTCTAGGTCGTCTCTAAGGGCCTGCTCTAGGTCGCTATAAGGAACGTGCTGAGCAGCTTTGCTGACACCAAGCCTACTGCAGAATAATCTTATGGATCCGGGTGTGTATCCACGTTTGCGCATGCCTACCAGTGTTGGCATTCGTGGGTCGTCCCAGCCATTAACAACCCCTTCCTGAACAAGTCTTAATAATTTGCGTTTGCTGGTAATTACGTGGCTCAGATTTAAGCGTGAAAATTCGTATTGGCGTGGTAATGGCTCTGATAAGTGGCCAAGCTCGGTAAGCCTGTCAAGAATCCACTCGTAGAATGGTCGCTGATCTTCAAATTCTAGTGTGCATAAGCTATGGGTAATTGTTTCAAGTGCATCTTCAACCGGATGTGCCCATGAGTACATGGGGTAAATACACCAATCATTACCGGTGCGATGGTGTTCGGTATGACGTATTCTGTACATAACAGGATCACGCATGTTGATATTTGGTGATGACATGTCTATTTTGGCACGTAAAGCCATACTACCATCGGGGTGTTTGCCATCGCGCATTTCCCTTAGAAGCTGTAAAGACTCATCTGCTGAGCGGTCGCGCCACGGAGAATTAGAGCCGGGCTCGGTAAGGGTGCCGCGAGTTAGTCTTATTTCTTCTGCCGACTGTTCATCTACATACGCATATCCGGCCTTGACCAAAGCTTCTGCGAATTCGTACATGTATTCGAAGTAGTCACTAGCGTAATAGCAGTTTTCATTACCATTTTCTTGCCAGTTAAAGCCTAACCACTTAACTACATCAATAATTGATTTTACGTATTCATCCTCTTCCTTTTCAGGGTTGGTATCGTCAAAGCGTAGGTGGCATGCACCGTTATAGTCATCAGCTAAACCGAAGTTAAGACAAATGCTTTTTGCATGACCTATGTGAAGGTAGCCATTTGGTTCGGGTGGGAACCTGGTACGTATACGTGCCTGATCTACTTGACCCTGTTGCTGTACCGATGCGGGGCCAGGCTTACCAGCCCAGCGCTTGGTTGCGTATCGTCCGTTAGCAAGATCGTTATCTATTATGGTGCGAATAAAATTGGAAACAGGGGTGGTATTTAAAGGTTTGCTCATACTATGTATAAGAAATTACTGAAGCTAAATACAGTATTTTGCCACGTTCACATACATTTGCCCTAAATTAACAGCAAAATTTGTATTCAAGCTCTA
>JAJYRX010000018.1 GCA_021793875.1 Pseudomonadota bacterium | reverse complement strand
TTCGTTGTTGCCGACCTCACCAATAGTGGCACGGCAATCTATATGTATACGACGTACTTCGCCAGAACGTAAACGTACCTGAGCATAGCTACCTTCACGAGCTAGAAGCACTGCAGAAGCACCGGCTGAGCGAGCCAACTGCGCCCCCTTACCTGGCTGCAGCTCTATACAATGTATTGTTGCACCAACAGGTATATTACGAATTGGCAGTGTGTTACCCACTCTGATTGGAGCATCTTGGCCGGACATGATTACAGAATTAACCTGCAAACTGCGTGGCGCAATAATATAACGACGCTCACCATCAGCATAACAAACCAAAGCTATGTGAGCGGTACGATTTGGATCGTACTCTATACGCTCTACACGTGCTGGGATGTTATCTTTAGTACGACGGAAGTCGATAACACGGTAGTGTTTGCGATGACCGCCCCCACGGCTTCTTACTGTAATGTGACCATTATGATTACGGCCTGAGCTGCGGACTTTCTTTTCCAGTAGAGCTTCATGTGGACCACCCTTATGTAGATGCGGGTTTACCACTTTAATCATGCCACGGCGACCTGGCGATGTTGGTTTGACTTTTACGAGTGCCATATTAGTTCACCTCTGAAAAGTCGAATTCCTGACCGTCTTTAAGCGTTACATATGCTTTACGCTCATTACGGCGGCGACCTGTGAAACGGCCAAATCGTTTTGCTTTGCCCTTCTGGTTAAGAACCTGGACAGACTCAACTTCTACTTTGAATAAGTGTTCAATAGCAGCCTTAATTTCAGGCTTAGTTGCATCCAGAGCAACGCGAAAAGCGATTTGCTGATTTTGTTCGGCTATGTTGGTGGCTTTCTCGGTGATTACCGGAGCCAGCACAACTTGCATCAGACGTTCGACGTTCATCCCAACATCTCCTCGAGTTGAGCGATAGCCGGGCGTGTGATCAGAACCTTTTTAAAGTGGATCAACGACAGCGGATCGGCATAGCGTGGCTCAACAACATATACGTTAGTGAGATTACGCGTAGCCAGATAGACATTTTCGTCCAGCGTATCGGTAATAATTAACACCGAATCAAGACCCATACCTTTCAGCTTATCTGCAGCCAGCTTTGTTTTTGGCGCATCAAGTGAGAATGAGTCGACAACGGCGATACGATCTTCACGAGCCAACTGGGAAAGTATGGAGCGCAAACCTGCGCGATACATTTTACGGTTAACTTTTTGCGTGAAGTTTTCATCGGGCGAGTTGGGGAAAATACGACCACCACCACGCCACAGCGGGGAGGAAGCAGCACCGGCACGGGCACGACCTGTACCCTTTTGACGCCATGGCTTGCGACCACTAAGCCTTACCTGTGAGCGATCTTTTTGAGCACGTGTACCACTACGGGCATTTGCTTGGTAAGCAACCACTACCTGGTGAACTAGCGCTTCATTAAAGTCGCGACCAAACACGGTAGCTGGGGCCTGTACGGTGGACGATGCCTCACCTTGATCATTCAGGAGCTTGAGTTCCATAATTAGGCTCCTTTAAATTTTTTAAGTGAACGGCGTACGATTACATTGCCGTTTTTGTGACCAGGCACAGCGCCTTTTACTAACAACAGACCACGCTCGGCGTCTACCCTTACTATATCGAGATTTTGTATAGTGCGAGTTACATTACCCATGTGACCAGCCATTTTCTTACCTGGGAACACACGACCTGGATCTTGTGAATGACCAATAGAGCCTGGTACGCGGTGAGACACCGAGTTACCGTGAGATGCGTTTTGTCCGCTGAAGTTGTGACGCTTTATAGTTCCTGCGAAACCCTTACCTATTGTGGTTCCGGTAACGTCTACTTTCTGGCCTTCCTCAAATACACTCTCAACACTGATAGAGTCACCAGGGTTGTATTCTGATACTACTGAGGGATCAAGGCGGAATTCTTTTAGCAAGCTACCAGCCTCGGCGCCAGCCTTAGCATAATGGCCTGCCAATGGCTTGCTTACACGCGTTGGGCGGCGTGTGCCATAAGCTACCTGTATTGCCGCATAACCATCGGTTTCCTGGGTCTTGACCTGAGTGACGCGATTGCCTGATACGTCTAACACAGTTACGGGTATAGACTCGCCGTCATCTGTGAATATACGTGTCATGCCTACTTTACGCCCTAACAAGCCAAGCCGCCATGCGGCTGGTGTTGGTGTCGTATTCGACATTTGTTTCTCCATTCCCGACTTCGATTGGCCGGGGCTAATTTAAAGCACGCACTTTTTGTGCACGTTTTATTAATAACCAAGATAAAACTTTGGCTAAAGCGGATTATTGTAGCATGACAAATAAAATATGTATATAGCGAGCGTAAAAAATTCGTGAGTGCGCAACTAGTTAGTAATGCCCAGCGTATGGTTTACGCCTTGACGCTGCTCGCACATAATCTATCATGGTTATAAAATCAAAAACTGGCAACCCTGTTAAGTTTGAAATTGCAGATGCATAAGGGGGCAAATTAGAACACTCTAATAATATTGCACCAATATTAGGGTTTTCAGCAACAAGTTTTTCAGTTGTACTTAAAACTTCTCGTTGAACTTCATTAAAGTCCAATACGGGAGTTTCATCTAGAATAGGCCCTCTAAAGTTCGGCTGATCTTCTAACCCAACAATATGAATAGGCCTGTTAGCATTAGGATAAGCCTTTTCTAGCAAGTCATTCGGCAACCTCTGCTTATTTGCACATATTATCCCTATAGCCTGATCACTACTAAGAGTCGAAGCAATAAATGGTAGCTGTATAAGGCTAGAAAGCATTACAGGTACCGAAACCGCCTCGGCAACTGCATCTTGGAACCACAACATATATCCGCAATCACTTGTAATTGCACGAACACCCTGGGACTCTAAATAAACTGCGGCATCAACAACCTGATCAACAAACTTTAAGTCTCCCTCTTGTATTACTTTTTGTAGTGTAAGGCCCTCAACAGTTTTGTACAAAACAGGATAATTATATGTGCTCGCATTACCAACGTCACCGGGCACAAATGGGGTTCTACAATCGAGCATTATTATGCCTATATCGTGCCCGTAACTTTCCGCGTGAGGACGAACATAAAATCTGCTCATATTAGAACCTCTAAATGATTAATAACGATCTGGACGCAGATCAGATATATCGAATGGCAGCTTGTTACCATTTATAAGATCACAAACCAACCTACCGGTAATACCGGATAAAGTTAAACCTATGTGCCCATGACCAAATGCATAAGCAACACGACTATCTGTTGGAGATAGCCCTATAACCGGTAAGGAGTCCGGCATACTGGGTCTGAAACCAAGCCACGTACTATCTGGCTCCCCCAACTTGGGCAACAAACGCTTTGCACGCCTTGATATGACATCGGTTCTAACGGTTCTGGTAGGCCTGTCTAGGCCCCCTAGCTCTACAGTACCAGCAGCCCTAATACCATTACTCAAGGGAGTTAAATAAAAACCGGTATCTGGGTAGCAAGTGGGCGCGCTCAATAGCCTTTCGGAACTTGGAAAAAACACGTGATAGCCACGCTCGGTATCTAAACGGATATTGTCACCAACCATACGGGCTAAACTTTTAGACCACGAGCCTGCCGCAATAATAGCCCGATCAAACAATTTCTTATTATTACTAAATGCTAGCTCCATCCCCGCATTTGTTGAGCTTATGCGGTCGACGTCTGACCTTATGAAACTACCACCAGATTTTTTAAAACTCTCAAACAAGCGTAAAGCAAGCTTGTGCGGATTATCAACATGATAAGCGTCGGAAAACAGCAAGCCCTTATGATAAAACGGTGCCAGATTAGGCTCCCTTTCTCTTATAGCCTCGGCACTTAACACCTGCATATTTACACCCTCGCGCTGCCTTAGCTTAATATCAGGTTCAGCAAGACTAAACTGGCGCTCATTCCGGTACAAATACAAACAGGAATTACGCACAAGAAGGTCTTGCGCACCTGCACTATCTATTAAAAACGAATTTCCCGCTTCAGCATAACGCATTAATATGCCTAAAACACCAACTATGCGGTCAACTTCTTTTGGCGTGCTGGACTTTAAAAAAGAAATTAACCATGGCATTAAGGTAGGAAGATCACGCCAAAATATGGAAAGAGGCCCTTCTCTATCTATTAACATACCGGGAACTTGTCGCAAAACTCCAGGCATGGCTATAGGCAAAACAGCACCGTAAGCCATAGTACAGGCATTGCCATAACTACTAGCCCTCTCATAAGAGCGCCCGGCCTCAGGTATATTACTATCTATTATGGTCACATTGTGACCAGCATTTTGCATCCATATAGCAGACGATAATCCGATTATTCCCGAGCCAATTATTGCGATACTAAGGCGTTCTTCACCATGAACCTTTTTGAGCTCTGGCAAGCTCTCAAAAAACTGCCTTTCGCCTTTCAGGTTGTAACTTTGCTTCAAGACAAACCTCGTTAATAGTAGTTGTTTTACCCTATACCCAGTAGCAGGCGAGGCAAAAACATAGACAGCTGAGGAACAAATGTGGTTAAAAGCACCACTGGCAAATAAGCGAGGAATACAAACACCAGCGTATATTTAAGCATGGGACCTAATGAGGTTTTACCTACCAGAGCAGAAAAATAAAGTATTGGTGCCGTTGGCGGTGTTATTAACCCCATGCCTAAGTTTGTTGCCACTATTGCTGCGAAATGCACAGGATCTACTCCTGCTTTCATTACCACCGGCAACAGCATGGGAGCGGCAAGCAAGATACCACTTACATCTTCCATAAGCATGCCAACAATTATTAAAAACAAGTTAACCAATAGCAAAAGTATTATTGGGTTTTCGCTAATCATCAAAAACCCTGCAAGTATTTGCTGCGGCACATTTTCCATGGTCAAGACACGGCTATACATCGCTGCAAAAAATACTAATACCAGCAATACCCCAGTAGTTTGACCGCTGCGCCATAAAACTTCCCAAGCACCTTTTAAACCAAGCTCACGATATAAAAACATGCTTACTGGCACAGCATAAACTACTGCTATAGCAGCAGCCTCTGTTGGAGTTGTTACCCCACCGTATATACAACCCAGTATTATCAGAGGCATTAATAAAGCAAAACCTGCACTGCGTGTTTTTTGCACTATATTACGGGCTGCGCTAATGTTCTCTGCCTGCTCTACAATTGCTATCCCCATACGCCCAGCAAACACACGGTTCCAGAACATAAACAGCAAAATAAGAACCAACCCTGGAAGTACTGGGGCAAGAAATGAAGCAGCTATAGAGGTGCCTGTAACCCATCCATACAGAATCATTGCTGCACTAGGAGGTATAAGAAGAGCAAGCACTGATGACGAAGCTACAAGTGTAGTGGCATAAGAGCGGTCATACCCCCGCTCAACCATGCGGGGTATCATTATTGTTCCTACAGCCGCGACGGCCGATGATGCCATTCCTGAAATGGCACCAAAAACTGCTGTTGTCACAATAACAACAACACCTAATCCACCCTTCATACGACCGAAAATACTATCAGCCAAGTCTATAAGGCGGTTTGCTATACCGCCCTGACTCATAATATTTCCGGCAAGGATATATAACGGTAACGCAATGATAACTACAGAAGATATTTTTCCATATCCCGCACCCACAAGAAATGCCGCGCTACCAATATCGCCAAACATTAGCAAGAATATTACGGCACCAGCAAAACAAAGGGGTACGGGCACACCTATTACAAGCAGCCCTACCAGCAGAAGCACATCCCATATGATAATGCCGCTCATACCCTACCTCTCAACACTTTCCACTCTTCTAACAATTCAATTAGAAAATATAAGCTCATTAACGCTAGCCCTATAAACATGGCGGAATTAACCCACACCATAGATATCCCTACCTCTAGCGACATTAACTTACGCTTATATGAATTAATGAGGTATTGAGCGGCCCATACAGCCATCCAAGTGCTTATTATCACGGTTAATAGGCATGCTAGAACCCTTATTGATTGCTGCACTCGACCTGGCTTGGTAATAACATCAACAAGGCTAGCCGAAATATGACCCCTATCCCATGAGCCATGAGCAGCGCCCATGAAATAAAGCCATATAGCGAAGAAGCTCATTAACTCTTCTAACCCATATATACTGAACCCGAAAACATACCGGATAACTATCTGGGTAAACATAAGGATAGTAACTACTATTCCAGTAACCACTATTGCCAGCCTGAGAAGATTTACCAATATGCCAGGCTTTTGCTCTCGCCTTGCTCTATTAGAATCAACATGCAATCGCGCCTCCTCCATACGCGACTGCACCTGTTGAGCATTATGCTGTGGCATTACACAACCTTTTAACTACCTACCATTAATCAAGACCAACCTCTTTGCGAAGACGGTTGTATATGTCGTCGCCTAGCTCATCACTAATTTTTGGCCAAACATCCTCCCTAACAACCTTGGCGAAGTTATTTAGCTCTTCGTCGGTAAAGGTAACAACCTCAATTCCAAAGTCTCGCAAACTTTGAAGGTGCTCAGCATCACGCTCGCGCAGCTGCACAAATCGTTCTTTAGTTATTTCTTGTGCAACGTCCATTAACACTTTTTGATCAGCCTCATCTAATGAGTTAAAGCTAGACGTATTGATAAATATCCAGTTACTTTCAAAGTGATCGTTGTACTGCAACCATGTTTTAGTAACTTCTTTAAGGTTGTTGTATGTCATTTCAGCGGTGCCGCCAATTTGACCGTCAACAACACCAGTTTGCATGCCTGTAAATAACTCAGCCCAAGGTATAGTAGCCGCACTAAAACCAAGCCTTTCCATCATGTGCCTATGTGTAACACCACCGGGCCACACACGCACCTTCATGGAATGCTTTGCATTTGGATCAGCTGGATTATCTACTTTCTTGGCAAAGCCCGCACCACCCATTCCAACACCAAATATACCCAATAAAGTCATATCTTGCTCTTGAATGATCTCGTTCACCACTTCATGTACGAAACCACCCTTGGTATTGGCTTTTTCAATTTCTTCATAGGTAGGGAACATAAATGGGAACCAACCTATGGCTAAACGGCGATCTGAGGTACTAGCTAATGGCTGCATGGCCATATCCACTGCACCTTGAGCCACTTGATCATGCACTTCAACCCAATCACCCAGCTGACTAGCAGGATACACGTTAATGACCACTCTACCATCGGTTCTTTCTTTAACCCGCGACGCTAGCTCTTCAGCAGCTATAGCACCATCTGAGCCTGGCTTGTCAAGTGTTGATAATCTTAGTGTAGTGGCTGAAAAAACGCTGCCAGCCATTAGTGAGAAAGCGACCAGCGCTGACCCTAGTATTGTCTTCTTAGACCTCATTTCCTGCTCCTTATAAATTAATAGTTTGTTTTCGTATTAATAGTTTTGAATAAACAAACCAATATTGCATGCCATACATTGTGCCATACTTTATTATAAAAACCATACAATATGCAAAAATAAACCATACGCTTATGTAAAAACACCAATATTAGAAGACTATGTTTAAAACTTATAATCTGCAATAAATGATTTATAGAAGGGAACCTTAATTGTCCAACAGCACATCAAAACTAATACATAGGCTTACGTTAAGTCGAAATAAGAATGGGGTTTTATATAAGAATCTGGCGGTATGCATAAACGAAGCAATCAAAGAAGGAATGCTGAATGCAGGTGACAAATTGCCAACCCAGAGGCATATAGCTCAAGAGTTGGGCATAAACCTGTCAACTGTTACTCAAGCCTTTAGGCTGCTTAGAGATCAAGGTGCAATAATTACTCGAATTGGTAGCGGATGTATAGTGGCTACACCTTGGAATGATATAGAAGGAGATTACCCAACCGCACCCATAGGTGGGGGCTCGCTAGATATGACCGTCAACAGGCCAGCCACAGAGCAATATTTAAAAGAAATAAACCCCATACTAAAAACCCTAAACAGTGATCAACGGTATAACAATCTTCAAGATTATCAACAGCCAATGGGCCCCATATGGGTACGTGAGGCAATAGCAAAATGGCTTATAAAAAGAGGTGTATTTAACTCTGTTGACGAAAATAATTTAATAGTTACCCAAGGGGCTCAACATGCTTTGTCTTGCATATTAAGGGCCACCACCAAGCCAGGTGACGTTGTTCTGGCTGATGAAATAACATATCAGGGTGTTATGGCTCTGTGCCATACGTTAGGTCTATCACTCATTGGTGTAGGAATGGACTCCAATGGTATGAGGCCAGAAGCACTAGACTACGCGTGTGGTAAGTTTAAGCCTAGGGCCGTTATATTAATTCCAACACTGCATAATCCTACTGCAATAACTATCCCAGCAGAAAGAAGGGCAGACATTATTGAAGTTCTCAAGCGTCATAATTGCAATTTGATAGAAGACGATGTTTACAGAGAGCTATATGACTCAAACATAGAGCCTTTATCAGCCAGTATGCCTGATAGATCCTACTATGTAGGCGGCTTCTCCAAGTCGGTTGCGCCAGGCACAAGAATTGGCTTCGTAATTGCACCACCGGAATTTTCTAATAATATTGCTGTAGCACAACGTATAGACCTATGGTGCCCTAGCCCACTAGATGCTCTTGTTACAACACGCCTTATTGAGCAGGGTTCCATTGATAGAATAATTAACACAAACCGGAAAGAGCTAATTAAGCGTCAGAAGTTGTTGATTAATATCCTAGGATCTTTCTCAATTAACACGCACCAGACATCAGCTCATGCATGGCTTAAGCTGCCACAATCTTGGACAACTTCGCGATTCGTTGCATCATTACGCAGTCAAGGTGTATCTGTTTTAGGTAGCGACATGTTTGCCACAGACTCAAGCGCTGCACCTAATGCCGTTCGCATAAATGTTGCAGGTATACCAGACCATTCAAACCTTTCAAAAGCGTTAAATATTATAGCTAAAACACTATTGTCTAGTGATTGCAATCCCCCTGGATCTTTTTAAATCTTATTAAAATTAATTAGTACCTCTATGCACTATAAAGCTGCTTACATATTCATTAGCAGGATTGTTTTTAATCTGCTCTGGTGTGCCGGTCTGTTCAATATGACCATCACGTAATATGACTATGTTTTGACCCAATCGCAGAGCTTCATCTATATCATGAGTTATAAACACAACAGTTTTACGCAATCGTTCCTGCAAGTCCAGTAATAGATCTTGCATCTCGTAACGAGTCATTGGGTCTAATGCAGAAAATGCCTCGTCCATAAGCAATATACCCGAATCAATTGCAAGAGCCCTTGCCAAGCCAACCCTTTGTCGCATACCGCCTGACAACTCCTTAGGATAATTATGGGCGTATTCTTCCAGACCCACCTGCTTTAGCCATGTACGTGCTTTATTCCTTGCTTGATCCCTAGGCTCGCCCCTAACACGCAGTCCAAAAGCAACGTTATCTAGAACCGTTATATGGGGCAGTAGACCAAAACTCTGAAACACCATACTTATATTATGGCGTCGCAAAACCCTTAGCTCGGCAAGGCTCAAGTCCAATATGTTCCGTCCATTTAGAATTATGGAACCGCTACTGGGATCTATAAGCCTGTTTAAGTGACGTACCAGAGTAGACTTACCAGAGCCAGATAAGCCCATTATGCAGGTGATCTGTCCTGCTGGAATGGTCATATTCACACCGTTAAGACCAACATTATTACCTGTTTCTCGCTGTACCTCTGTTTTATCGGCTCCTTCTTTGAGCATAGCTATGGCCCTTTCCGGTCTTGAACCAAAAACCTTGTATACATCTTTCACTTCAAGACTTATCGCTTCCGCTTCAGACTGCAAGACCTCTATGTTATTAGCTACGTTAGAATCGGATACGCGTACACGGCGCGGTCTTCGCTGCTTACGTCCATAAGCCTGTGTAATACGATCTATAACTATGGCTAAAATAACTATGGCAACACCAGCTTGCAGACCACGACCCACGTCAAGTGTTTGTATACCAGCGAGCACATCTTCACCAAGCCCCCTAGCTCCTATCATGGAGGCTACAACAACCATGGCCAAAGCCATCATGGTCGCCTGGTTTATACCCGCCATAATGCTTGGTTTTGCCAAAGGCAAACTAACCCTGACCAGCATTTGCCATCGTGTTACTCCAAACGATTGAGCCGCCTCCATAACATTTTCATCTACCTGACGCAGACCAAGTATGGTGAGTCTTATTAATGGCGGTACAGCATATACAACTGTAGCAAACAAAGCTGGCACTTTACCTAAGCCGAAAAGCATAAGAACCGGTATTAGGTAAACAAATGACGGCAAGGTCTGCATTATGTCTAATACCGGCGTAACAATACGCCTTAACCACCTTATTCTTGATGCCAATATACCTACGGGTATACCTATAATTATCGAGATGATAGTGGCCACTAAAACCAGGGCAAAGGTTTGAATAAGCTGATCCCAAAGACCAACAGCACCTATAAGATATAGGCCGCCAGCATAGGCAATACTAACCAGAGGCTTACGCGTTGCATGAAAAGAAATTAATGCTGTTATAAAAAGCAACACCCAAGCTGGAGTTTTGCCAAGACCCTGCTCTACCGGCAACATAACACCTGTAAGAAGCCTATCACTAGCCACCCTAAACGCCTCCCCGTAACGCTTAACGGCAGCGCTAAGGTGCTGGTTTATTGCATTCGCTGTTGACCACTCGGGGAATATTTTATGCTTATCCGAGCTGTAGGTAGACTCAGATACGCCTATTTCTGCAGCTAGCGTTTTATAAACATTTTCGGGCAACCACTTGCGAACTTCATCTGGATTATCTTTTATATACGCCAACGCAACATTTTCAGCTTGCAACCTTTGTTCGTTCATTATCAAGATGGCGCTGTTTAGGTCAAATGGTTCAAACTGAAGTTGGTCAAAAAAGTCTACCAGCTCGGGAAACTCTTGTGCAAACGGTGTACTTACAGCAACACTAAGATGTGCTAATAGGAAATCCGAGGCACATAACTCCCCCTCACCGCTAACTATGGTATCCCAACATTCTTGTTTAAATTCACCTAGGTCGATTTTCGTGAAGTCATATTTGGCCATTAAGCCAGCAGGTTGCCAATAGTAAAATAGTATGGGAAGGCCACGCTCGTACGCTGAACTAATTGCTGAATCTAGAGCTGCACCCGTACCTGCCCTGAAGTTTGTGAAATCGTTTTCTAGATCATGTATTTTTAATAATCTACTATTTGTTTGCTCACATACCCACCCAGTTGGACAGTTTAAAAATCTGCCTTTGTCTGGTTGCTCTGCATCAGTGAATAAATCTTTATACTTAGGAAGATCGGCCCAACTTTTTAGATCTGGCGCAGTAGCTTTGATACCACGTGTTTCATCACCATCTATAACATAGCTTGGAACATACCAACCTTGCTCTGCGCCTCCTTTAAGGGTGTCTCCGACTATTTGTATATCACCAGAATCTATAGCGGACTGTATTATTGGGGAGCGTCCAGTCCACTGCTCAGCAATTACGTGCAAATCATTTTGAACTAGAGCTGTTTCCGTAGCTGCAGTTGCACCTGGTACTATTTCTACATCACAACCATAACCTTTCTCAAGAATTATTTTTATTATATTAGTTGTAAACGCTGCACTTTCCCAGTTCTGGTCAGCCATTTTAATAGTTTGACTATCACACACGTTATTTGACGCAAAACTAGTCGCTGATACCAACGTAATAAAAATAGCTAGTAAAAGCCTAACTAACTGTCTCATAGCTGCCACCGTCTTTTCCTTATGCTCGCAAGCTTGAGCACCAAACAAAAACGCCATGCTAAAAAGCATGGCGTTTTATATTTTCTTGCTGTAATTACTTATAGCTTACTGCAGTGCGATTTCTACGTCTACACCAGCAGGCAAATCGAGCCTCATTAATGCATCAACGGTTTTGTCGGTAGGGTCGACTATATCCATTAAACGCTGATGTGTACGCATTTCGAATTGATCGCGAGATGCTTTATCGACGTGTGGTGAGCGCAATACATCGAAACGGCGAATACGAGTTGGAAGTGGAACTGGCCCGCGTACAACTGCGCCTGTGCGTTTTGCAGTATCAACAATTTCAGCAGCAGACTGATCTATAAGCTTGTAATCGTAAGCCTTCAGACGGATGCGGATTTTCTGGCTTTTCATGAAATTTCCTAAAGAACAATGTGGCGGGGCAAATGCCCCGCCTTAATACAAGTAAATTTTAATTACTTGATGATTTTAGCGACTACGCCTGCACCTACTGTGCGACCGCCTTCACGAATAGCAAAGCGAAGACCTTCTTCCATAGCTATTGGAGAGATAAGGCTAACATTCA
>JAJYRX010000017.1 GCA_021793875.1 Pseudomonadota bacterium | reverse complement strand
TCCGATCTCACGTTCGAAGCTTGCAGCAGCCATGGCAATTTTCCAGCCTTCATCTTCCTTACCAAGTATGTTGTGCTCGTCAACTTCAACATCTTCAAAAAACACTTCACAGAAATCAGAGTAACCAGTGAGCTGGCGTATTGGTTCTACCCTAACACCTGGTTGCTTCATGTTGACAAGTAGGAAGCTTAAACCTCTGTGCCTTGTCGAGTCTGGATTGGTGCGTGATAAGACAAAACACCAGTCGGCATGATCGGCAAATGATGTCCATATTTTATGACCGTTAAGAATATATTTGTTGCCTTTTTTTAGGGCTCTTGTTCTAACTGATGCAAGATCTGACCCGGCGGATGGTTCTGAATAACCTTGGCACCATATGTCGGTATTTAGCCTTATGCCTGGCAAAAAGCGTTGTTTTTGCTCTTCCGTTCCAAATTTTAATAATGTTGGGGCGAGTATGCCATGACCTATAAGGTTTACACCTAAAGGTGTTTGAGCGCGAGCAAGCTCTTCATGAAAAATGGCCTGTTTTAGTATGTCTAGTTCGTGACCACCATACTTCTTTGGCCAACCCAACGCTGACCATCCCTGCCCACATAAGTAATCTTCCCAAGCACGTCTGTAGCCTATGTTTGCGTGCGACTTGCTGGAGGTCCAGCTTTCTTTAAATAAGACATAATGTTCCTCAAGCCAGTTGCGTAAGTACTGTCGGAACTCATTATTACTTGTGGGCAGGGTGTTTTGCATGGTACTACTCTATACGTATGTTTGCAGTGCGAGCTACATTACCCCAGGTTTCTATATCCTGTTTGATAAACTCAGCAAACTCTTCGGGTGTGTTACCTATAACGTCAAGGCCAAGGCTAGTGAACCTTTCTTTAACCTCTTCTTCCTCAAGAATTTCGGTAAGTGTAGTGTGTAGAACTTCTATGGCCTCAGTTGGTGTACCAGCTGGAGCTACGAAACCAAGCCATGGCATTGCAGCAAACCCAGGAACAGCTTCTGATATTGAGGGCATTCCAGGTACAGACGGAGATGGCTCTTTAGTAGTTACGGCAAGTACCTTTACCTTGCCATCTTTGGCAAACGGGCTTGTTGATGCCCAAGCATCAAACATAAGTTGTATACGTCCGGCAACTAAATCTGTAAGTGCTGGAGCGCTACCCTTATATGGTATTTCAAGCATCTCTACATTGGCCATTTGCTTGAACAGTTCAGCCTCAAGGTGTGTTGAGGTTCCAACCCCAACGGATCCATAGCTTACTTCATCTGGGTTTTCTTTCAGGTATTCAATAAGTTCATGAATATTATCTACTGGTAATGATGGGTGCACCCCCAAAACATGCACTACCGATGCCACCTGAGTAATTGGGTCGAAGTCTTTAATGGGGTCGTATTGCACCTTGGAATACACGCTTGGAGCTATGCCAAGTGATGAGGCTGCCAATAGTATGGTGTGTCCATCAGGTTTGGCTGCTGCCACATAATTGGAAGCTATCATGGTGCCAGCACCAGGCTTGTTTTCCACTACAAACGGCTGCCCAAGCTTATCGTGTAAACGCTCAGCTAGCAGGCGAGCAAGTATATCGGTTGCTCCACCTGGTGAGAATGGAACGACAATATTTACCGCTTTAGTAGGGAAGCTGTCGGCATGCGCCGTATTAAGCCCTATAAGTCCAAGGCTCAAAGTAACAGCTGATAGTATTCTCTTGATACTCATTTACTGTCTCCAGATGTTTGATTTAGCACGTTATTCAAGGTTTTGTAATTACAAGGGCGTCTAGTGCCATTGCGCCACTTGCTTTAGCTAACAAAGGGTTGACTTCAAGTTCGGTTACCTGATCAGGAGCGTTCTCTGCCGCGGTGCATATGGCATAAATTGCATCGCACAAAGCGTCTATATCTGCTTTTGGGGAGCCTCTGAACCCGTCAAGGATCGGATAAGCCTTAAGGGTTTGTAAAAGCTTTTTTATTTGTGAGCGACTTACTGGAAGCACAGCATGTGCTGTATCTTTGTATATCTCTGTTAGGGTTCCACCCAGCCCCACAGTAAGTACGCGTCCGAATACCGGGTCGGTTGTTATGCCCGCAATTAGCTCTGCAATTCCTTTCTGCATGGGTTGTACCAACACACCGTATATGCGTGCGCTTGGCTGTTTATCGCGAACGTTGTTAATTATTTGCTTATAAGCATCTTCTACTTCTTTTGCTGATGACAAGCCTAGTTTTACGCCGTTTATTTCTGTTTTATGTGCTATGTCAGGGCTTACTATTTTCATAACCACTGGAAACCCTGTCTTTGATGCCAGACTAACGGCCTCGTCTGCATTATGGGCAACATGGTCTGCCATGACTGGTACTCCAAAGGAGGACAAGTACCTTAATGCTTTGACCTCATCTATGGGTTGTTCTAATTGAATGTATTGGCGTTTACTAGATTGTTTTTCTGTGCTGATGGCTAACTTTCTGTCTTCTTGCCATTGTAGAAATGGCCCTAACGCTTCCGAAGCACGTCCTATGTCATCAAACACTGCCACTCCAGCACTTGCTAGTTGTTCGCGGCATTTAGCTGCTCCAGTGTCTATGGCAACAAATAGCCTTTTGTGACGTGTGGCCACATCGACTATGCTATCGGACATTCGATCTAGCATGTATCCAGGAGCATATATAACAACTACGTCAAGGTCGGGGCTGGTAGCAAGAGACTCTAGTACATCGGTAACAAATTCTGGATCATTCACTACATTACCAGTTACATCCACCGGGTTTGAAACCATTCCGTAGCTCGGTATTCCTTTTCGTAGTGTGCTTTGGACAGCATCGCTTAAGTCTGGAAGCTCTAGTCCTGCTAAAGTGAACTTATCGGCCAGAATTGCACCTAAAGCGCCAGACATTGTAACTACAGCAGTCTTAACACCTGCTGTTCTGTCCCTTAGCTCAGCAAGCATTGCCAAGTTTGCCATTTGAGCAAAATCATCGGCTTCTATAACGCCTAACTGCCTGAATGCGGCAGAATATATGTTGCTATCGCCGGCAAGAGCGGAGGTATGTGACTGTACCGCTACGGCACCCTTGCTAGTAGCTCCTGCTTTAAGCGCAATAAGCACTTTGTTCTTGTTACGCAAGGTATTACATGCTTTTATAAACCCAGCACCATCGCGTATTTGCTCTATATATCCAATAACAACTTCGGTGTTTTCGTCATTGGCCAGATAGTTCAAATAATCAGAGAAGTTGACGCAAGCTTCATTACCGGTGTTTATAAAATGTGAAACCGGTATGTTCAGTCTGCGTAAAAGTGCGTATACCGCAGCGCACACGTTACCGCTCTGAGTTAAAAGACTTACACGACCACTACCACTTTGCATGGGGGCGGTTTTGAAAACGGATGCAAAGGCTGTATGCGCCTGAGTATTAAGATTAGCCAAGCCCATGCAATTTGGGCCTGCTATGGCCATTCCGCTATGTTTGGCAAATTCAGTAAGCCTATCTTGTAACTCTATTGCTTCCCTTGAGCCTTCCTCTGCGAACCCGGCTGCGTAAATAATCGCTGCTTTAACGCCATGTTTATGACAGCGCTCTAGCATTGGTTGCACATCTTTAGCACCAATAGCTAGAACTGCCAGGTCTATGTTGTTGGGAATGCTTTCTATATCGGGCCAGCACTTAAGACCAAAAACCTCTTTGTATTTTGGATTAACGGGGTATATATCACCCTTGTAATTAAACTTGGTTAGCAGTTCAATTGGCATGCCACCAATTCGGCCAGGATTGTTGCTTGCACCGATAAAGGCAATGGAGCCAGGGTTTAGCAAATACTCTATGTTGTTGTTCATGGTTATTTGCTACCAGATTTGTTACGTTGAATGGCGGCTGCCAGACCTTGTTCTTTTACCTGCCTAAACTCTTCGGTTACATGCGATAGCTGATGTAAATCAAAATGTGCAGAAAGTGCTGTTCTCATTCCTTGGGCATCTGGCATACGGTTTAATGACTTCTTGATAAGACGCATTCCAAACGGAGGTGCTTTTGCTATTTGTTGGGCTAAGTCCATGGTTGCCTGCTCAAGATGATCACGGCTAACAACGCGATTAACCATGCCTATTCTATGAGCCTCGGCAGCGTCTATGCGGCCACCTGTATATAGCATTTCTTTGGCTTTTCTTAACCCCATTACCCAAGGGTGTATTAGCACCTCTGTAGCTGCGGCTGCCAGAGTATGGTTTACGGGATCTGAAAAGAAAGCATCTTCTGAGCACACAATAAGGTCACACATGTTTGCAACCATAAAGCCACCCGCAACGCATGCACCTTGTACCTCTGCTATGGTGGGTTTTGGCAGGTCCCATATTCTCATGCAGTAGTCAAAATAGCGTAGTGACTCATATTCCCAACGCTCTTCTACCGTAAAGTCGGCTCGTTTCTGCTGTGCTTCTTTGAGATCATGACCAGCTGAAAAGTGGTCGCCTTTACCTCCTATGATGACCACTCTGACACTTTCATCATTGCCCGCCTTAATAACGGCGTCATCAAGCTCATCTAGTAGTTGTTGACTTTGAGCATTACGTGCATTTTCCCTTGCTAGTCTTATGCGTCGAACTGCATCGTGGTTTTCTACTTCTATTGTTTCGTAAGTCATACATGGTCTCCTGCTTTATGTATGTTTATATTCTTAACCTGTATTTATCCTATAATAAAAGAATTAAATATAAATTCTCCCATATTATGAGACAAACTTCTGGTGGTACACAAAGTGTCAGGCGTGCTCTTGAAATGCTCAGGGTGGTTTCAGAGCACAACGATGGTGGTCTTACATTAAAAGAGCTTACACAGGTTACGGGGCTTGAGCGATCAACAGCTCACAGGCTTATAAGCTGTCTTGTTGAAGAGGGTTTTGCAATGCGCGATGCTCTTACAAGGAAATATCATGTGGGCATGGAATCTTTGCAGGTTGGTCTGTCGGCATTTGCTGGAGACTCGGCAACAGAATCTTTACGACCATTAGTACTGAGATTAGCTCGTTTATCAGGTGATACTGTGTTTTTGGTTATGCGCCAAGGAGACTACGCTTTGTGCCTGTTGCGTGAGCATGGTGACTTCCCAGTTCGTATATTTACCATAAGTGAAGGAGAAAAACGTCTTATGGGAATAGGAGCGGGTGGGTTGGCACTATTGTCCATGTTAGATGATGATGCTATTGAAGCAGTTTATGCCAGACATAAAAAAGGCTTTGATAAGGCAGGTTGCTCGTTGCCCGTGCTGCTGCGTAAAACTAACGAATGTCGAGATAAGGGATATTCAGAAACAGACAGCTCGATTACGCCAGGTATTTCGGGTGTAGGCTATGCATTTAGCTTGTCACGTATTACTCATGTGGCTATTAGCTTTGGCGCTATGAGTAGCCGTCTTGAAGAGCAAAGAAGACAAGAGCTGGGTCAAATGCTTATACATGAGTGCGGAGCTTGGCTGGAAAGCACTAGGGGCTAAGAGGGCCAGGCTCAGTTTCTGGTACGGCTTGTTGTATTGCAGCGCGCAGGCTTTCAATAGTTTGGGTTTTGTCTAATGCTTCGTTGGTTATTTTGTTCCACCATATTTTGTGAACATATCTAACTTCTACAGGAATTGAAGTCATACCAAGGTGCTGTGCCATAGCTAAGCGGTGGGCACCTCGCTTGGTTTTTAATAAGCGTCCATCACGTGATATTGCAACGCCTGGGTGGTCTTTAGCCCTACTGTATTCGTATCCGTTAGCAGCCATGTTGTCCAGAAAGTATAAATATACCTTTAAGTACTCTATGACGCGTTCTGGTGTATTTAGGAAAACTCCTTCTTGATGAGACTTAAATGGCTTTCCACTTTGTATACGCTGTATAAGCTCTTTGTATTTATCAGTTTTTGTAAGGTCGTTGCGATGTTTATCTAGATCTCGAATAAGTTTTATTGCATAGTCGTTTCGTAGATCTATACGGTATAAGTCCCAGTCACCATTCCATATGAATGCGGACTTTGCTGGCTTGCGGACGGTTCCGGGGGGATGCATAGTAAATTGCACTAGAGTGCGAGGGTCTATGTTAACCACAAGGTTAGTTTTGCCAATAATATGTGCAGCAATTGTTCTTGGCATACCCAAATGTTCAAGGGTTTTAGCACCTGGTATGTTATGTCTCCAAGCGTTTGCATACAAATAACTTAGTGGCTCACCCAGCAACAGGTTTGCACCCTTTTGAACTTTATCTGCCAAGTGAGCCAGTAGAACTCGTGTGCGTAGCTCCGGTGCTGCTATACGTGCAAAGGCATTATCAGCTTTGGGTCCGATAATGCCTTTGTGGTTACTATTTTTATTTATTTGCTCCTGTCTCATAGTGGTTATGATAACAAGAGCGAGCTACTTTTTGTTACTTTGTTGGTAAAGGCGTGTCTTTTGTGCTTGGTGGCAGTATTGGGTATTCAACTTTTGGCTGCTCACCGGTTAAGGTATGCAAGAATGCTGTTATATCACGCACTTCTTCTTGGTTAAGTTCCTGCCCTAACTGGCTGCTACCCATTATAGTAACCGCTTCTTCCAGATCCCAGACTTCACCGGTATGGAAGTAGGGGGCGGTAAGGGCTATATTACGCAGTGGGCTAGCCCGGAACACGTATTCGTCAGCAGAGGTGTTGGTAACGGTAAATCGACCCTTGTCGCCTTCTGGAAGAATTTCAGCGCCGGGGCGTTTGAATACTCCAAATGGAAAGTATCCTTGACCACCAACGTTTACACCAGAGTGGCAGGCTACACACCCTTTATCCATAAATAGTCGTAGGCCATTTATTTCCTGATCATTCATGGAGTCTTCGCCTTCCAGATACTGGTCAAAGCGTGAGTTTGGTGTAACTAGAGTGGTTTCAAAGGCTTCAATAGCTTCTGCCATATTATCAAAGCTAACTGGGCTTTTTTCATCTGGGAAGGCTTGCTTAAACATATCTACATACTCAGGTATGCTGTTTAATGTTTCTTCAACATACTCTGGTGTAGCATTCATCTCAACGCTTGCTTGTATAGGTCCTTTGGCCTGTTCTTTGAGGTCACTGGCTCGTCCATCCCAGAACTGTGCCGAGTTGAACACAGCGTTTAGTACTGTTGGGGAGTTGCGAGGCCCTGTTTGCCAGCCATGACCAATTGCAGCAGGTATGTTGTCAGCACCGCCAGTACCCACACTGTGGCAGGTATTACATGTAATTATGTGGCTGGAAGACAACCTTGGTTCAAAAAATAACCAGCGCCCCAGCTCAATTTTTTCAGGGCTAAGCTCCTTTTGTTCTATGAGCACCTCAGCACTTGGTATGGGCTGAAACAGAGTTTTTGCGCGCTCACGAACTTCATTGGCTTGGGCGCTTCCAAATATGCCTGCACTTATAATTATTGATAAGACAACTGACAATTTAGTTTTAGGTGCCATAGCATTTTACTCCTGTGGTTTTAGCTATGCTTTAAGTGTATAAGCACCTTTGAATTATTGCGTTGATAGTTGTCAATTGTTCTTACAGGTATTGTGCTTAATGTTTAAAACCTTGGTGGTGTAACCAAGCCTTTTTGCACTGCATCACGTTCTGTGAACTGTTTGGTAACACGTTGAACTTCCGGGAAGTTCGCTATGCCTACCAAGTTACCTGCTTCGTAAAACTCCACAAGGTTACGTATCCATGGGAATATGGCTATGTCAGCAATACTATATTCATTTCCCATAATCCATTCTTTGTTTTGCAGGTGTTTGTTTAACACACCAAGCAAACGCTTTGACTCGTTTATATAGCGGTCTCGTGGTCGTTTGTCTTCGTATTCACTACCTGCAAACTTATGGAAAAAGCCAACCTGACCAAACATAGGGCCAATGCCACCCATCTGGAACATTAACCACTGTATGGTTTGATATTTCTTTACTGGGTCGGATGATAGAAGCTTACCGGTTTTTTCTGCTAGGTATATAAGTATTGCCCCCGACTCCCACAATGGCATTGGTTTCCCATTGGGGCCATTGGGATCAATAATGGCCGGTATTTTGTTGTTAGGGTTTAAAGATATGAACTCGGGAGTTAGCTGGTCGTTAGTTTGGAAGCTAACGGTATGAGCTTCGTAGGGCAGTTCAGTTTCCTCGAGCATAATTGAAACTTTCACGCCATTTGGTGTGGGTAGGGAATAAAGCTGTATACGATCGGGATGTTGGGCGGGCCATTTCTTCGTAATTTCAAAGTCGCTTAATGACTTCATGTTTAACTCCATAAAACAAGTTTCATACGTTAACTATATACAAAAAAGCGGCTTCCTGTATAAAAGAAGCCGCCAAAGACCAACCGTTTTTGTTAGTGGTTTTTATTATTCAACTGTTTTTAAAACCTCGGACAATGTGCCGAATATTTGGTTTATATGTTCCTGCTCAATGATTAATGGCGGCGATAGGGCTATTGTGTCACCCGTGTAGCGAATTAGCACACCTTTATCGAAACACTTACTAAACACTTCAGCAGCTCGTGCTCCGGGCGCGCCAGGGCGTGATTCAAGCTCTATGCCAGCTACTAATCCAAGGTTGCGTATGTCTATTATGTGTGGCTCTCCCTTCAGGCTATGGGCTGCGTCTTCAAATGCTTGCGACATATCTGCTGCACGCTTGAATAGCTGATCACGCTTATAAATGTTGAGAGTTGCCATTATTGCTGCGGTAGCTAATGGGTGAGCAGAGTATGTATACCCGTGGAAAAACTCTATGCCGCTAGCTGCTGCGGCTAGTATTGTGTCGTGTATTTCGCGTCTGACAGCTACGGCACCGGCAGGCACAGCTGCGTTACTAATGCCTTTCGCTAAAGTTATTAAGTCAGGTTTGACGCCAAACAGCTCACTTGCAGTGGATGACCCTATACGGCCAAAAGCAGTAATTACCTCATCAAAAATCAGCAGTATTCCGTGCTTTTCTGTAATGGCTCGTAAGCGCTCTAGATAGCCTTTAGGTGGAATGAGAACACCGGTAGACCCGGCCAGTGGCTCAACAATTACCGCGGCTATAGTTGATGGGTCGTGTAAAGCCACAATGTTTTCAAGTTCGTCGGCTATATGTGCGCCCCACTCAGGCTGACCACGAGAATATGCGTTTTTCTCCAGGTTATGGGTATGTGGCATGTGGTCGGTGCCAGGTATAAGGGCACTTGAAAATGTTTTGCGGTTGGGTGAAATTCCACCAACTGAGATACCACCAAAACCCACGCCATGATAACCACGTTCGCGACCTATGAGGCGAGTGCGATGTGCTTCGCCGTTAGCGCGGTGGTATGCGAGTGCAATTTTAAGGGCAGTGTCTACTGACTCAGAGCCTGAGTTTGTAAAAAATATGCGATCAAGGCCTTCAGGCATGCACTCCGCTACTGCGGTGGCAGCTCGGAAAGAGTGTTCGTGACCAATTTGAAAGCTGGGAGCATAATCCATCTCTGCAGTTTGGTTGGAGATGGCATCAATAATTTCCTGACGTCCGTGGCCTGCGTTTACACACCAAAGACCGGCTGTAGCATCAATAACTTTATGGCCATCTACAGTGGTGTAGAACATGCCTTTGGCCTTGGCTAGCAAGCGCGGGCTTGATTTAAATTGCCTGTTGGCAGTAAACGGCATCCACAGGTTGGATAGATCTGGGCGATCGGTGGGGCTGTTCATAACTACCTCTGCTATATGTTGATGTTTTAAAGAGAATTCTTTTTGTTTCTTAATTCTGGTGGTTAATCATATAAAAAGACATATACAGTTGTAGTAATAGTGTATAACTGTACATATAAATTATTGCAAACTGTACATATTTATATAAATGATATTTTTCAAAGCTGAACGCAACTCTCCAGATAGGCTTACTCTTACTGATCAGATTGTCATTGCTATTGAGGACTCAATACAGAACAGGCGATTAAGACCTGGTGCCAGGCTGCCCTCCATAAGACAGTTTGCAGCACAATACGGTGTAAGCACGTTCACGGTAGCTTCGGCATATAGCCGCTTGGTTGCTGCTGGTCTTGTTACTTCAAGACCTGGTGCAGGGTATAGAGTTAGCTCTCCGGCAACACCTGTCACCCAGCGTGCGCCTGCCAAGTGGAGGCCTCCAGCCGTAGGTGCTTCGTGGCTGCTTGCAGATGTGTTTGCAGATCACTCTATACCCATAAAGTCTGGCTGTGGTTGGCTGCCATCAGAGTGGTTGAATGAAACCGGTTTAAGGCAAGCCTTAAGACATGCTTCTAGAATTCCAGCTAAAAGCATGGGCGGTTATGGCCATCCGTATGGATTTCATCCATTAAGGGAGCAGATTGCACGTAATATGGCTGATTATGGCTTGGAGCTTAGTACTGAAAACCTACTTTTGACCCAAGGCGCAACACAGGGTTTAGACATAATAATAAAAACCTTGCTGAAGGCAGGAGACACTGTTCTGGTGGAGGTTCCTGCATATGCCAACCTTTTACATGCCTTGAGGATGGCAAATATTAATATAGTGGGGGTTAGACGAACCACTAATGGGCTGTGTATTGAAGAGCTGGAGAGTAAGGTATCTGGTAACAAAATAAAAGCTTTATTTGTTAACCCGGTTTTGCATAACCCTACTGGTACAAACATGACTATGGAAAATGCCTTCAAGGTGCTACAAATTGCTGAGAGGCACGACTTTTGGGTTATAGAAGATGACGTTTCACGCGATCTTCTACAAGGTGCAGGTGCAATGCTAGCATCCATGGCTGGGTTAAGCCGAGTGGTTTATGTATCGGGCTTCTCAAAAAGTATTACACCTGCACTTAGAGTAGGTTATATGGCTGCTACAGAGCCACTTATACAGGAGTTTGCAAAAACCAAAATGACTTTTGGGTTAACTACCCCTGAAATTATGGAGCGTGCTGTTTTGCAGGTATTACGTCAGGGCAAACATGGAGCGCATCTAGATAAAGTTATAGAACGTTTGCGTCAAGCTCACGATGTGGTGGCAGACAGACTCAATAACCTTGGTATGGAAATATTTGCACAGCCACGTGCAGGGCTTTTTCTTTGGGCTAGGCCAAAAGTGGTTCTAGGGGGTGCGAACTACGTTGCACAGAAAGCCCTGGAGCATGGAATATGGCTAGCACCTGGATCCTATTTTTTTCCTCCCGGTAGCGCGAACAAGGAAGATGATGAGTGGATAAGGTTTAACGTGGCATACTCTAATGAGCCTAAGCTATGGGAGTTTTTAGGGTTGGCGCTTAATACCTAGTGCTTACGCAGGTAGTGTACAAAGTCAAAGCTAATGCCGTTTTCGTCATTTTGCGGTGCACGGCTTTCTTCATACCAGTAAGTCATATCTATTTCAGGGAAAAAAGCATCGCCTTGTATGTTTGTATGAACTTCAGTAGCAATAATTTCGTCGGCTAAATCTATCGAGATACGGTAAATTTGTTCGCCACCAATTATGCATACAGTGTCATGAGTTCTACATGCGTTTATGGCATTGTGAATATCTGTGTAGACGGTAGCGCCGCTCGCAACATACGATGCATTACGAGAAACCACTAGGTTCGGGCGGCCGGGAAGAGGTCTTCCTAGTGATTCCCAGGTTTTGCGACCCATAATAATAGGCTTACCCATAGTGGTCTTTTTAAAATGAGCAAGGTCGGAAGGCAGCCGCCAGGGTAGAGTGTTGTTTTTACCTATAACTCTGTTAGTGCTGTATGCAACTACTAGTTGAATATGTGGTTTACTCATAATTAAACTGCCATTGGAGCGGTAAGAGCTGGATGGTGCTTGTAATCTTCAAGAGTAAAATCAGTAGGTTCTATTTTTTCCAGCCACTCGGGTTGGTATATTCCTGTTTCTTCATACTTAGGAACCCTGCTGTTAATTTTTAACTTAGGAGCAGGGTAAGGCTCTCTAGTGAGCTGTTCCTTTAGCATGTCTACATGATTTTCATATATATGAGCGTCGCCAATAAAGTATGTAAACCAGCGTGGCTTGTAACCAGTTAGGCGCCCAATAAGGTGAAGCATAGCAGCACCTTCGGTCAGGTTAAATGGTGCTCCAAGACCTATGTCATTAGATCGAATATATAGGCATAGTGATATTTCTCGATTTTGCTGGTTAATTAAAAACTGGTATAGCAAGTGGCATGGTGGCAAAGCCATTTCCTCAAGCTGGGCCCAGTTCCATCCATGAAACAGAATACGTCGGCTTTCAGGGTTGTTCATTATTGTGTCTAGACAGCTGCGTAGCTGATCTATTGGCTTATACATAAGCACCTGATTATCAGTATCAGTAAGTGCTATTTTTTGATAACCCTGTTGCAATGCATGCTGCATTTGTTGTTTGCCTGCGGACGAGTTTGGATCTATAAGCTTGTACGCAGGCCAGTTGCGCCACTGTACGCCGTATACAGGGCCCAGATCGTCGGTTCCTAATCTATAAGGGTTTTCAAGCCACTCTTGATTTTCGTTTGCGTTTTGATCCCAAACTTTGCAGCCTAGTTCGCGAAATTCTGCTGCGTTGCGACTGGCCCTTAAAAAACCAACC
>JAJYRX010000016.1 GCA_021793875.1 Pseudomonadota bacterium | reverse complement strand
TTACACACTCTTAATACACCTTTAAAATAAGTGGTCCAGATATAGGACTTGTTTTCATGACAAACACTAACAAACCTGTACCAGTAAGTATTGAACAATTAACCCAGCTCATTCAGGAGCGCTATAACGAAATGACGCCGCAATTTCAAATAAGCGCACGTTATCTAATAGACTTTCCCGCTGAGATTCCAATTAGCTCAATGCGGCAAATAGCATTAAAAGCTGGTGTTCAGCCCGCAACGTTGGTAAGGCTTGCTCAGTCTTTGGGGTTCGATGGGTGGAATAGCCTTAAGGAGGTGTTTGTTGATTCATTGCAAACAAGTCCGCGTCGCTACACAACACAGGCACGAAGGGTAATGAGTGATAAAAACAATCACGACCTAATGTCGCGCACCCTTGCAACACAAATTAACAACATAGATTTACTAAAAGATCTAAATGCAGACACTTTGGAGCCCGCTACTAATGCTTTACTGAAAGCAAAGCGTATACATGTAGCTGGTTTTAGGGCATCGTATTCGGTAGCGTTCAACTTCCATTATCTTTTCAGGTTCTTCCGCAACTCGGTAACGCTGCTAAGAGCGGAGGCAGGAACTATGGAAATGGAGCTTAGCCTTATAAACTCTTCCGATACAGTAGTAATAATAAGTTTTGCGCCCTATTCATTCGAATCTATGAGGGTTTTACGTGCAGCTCGCGATGCAGGCGCAGAAATAATTGCCTTATGTGACAGTAAGGTATCTCCACTAGCTTTAGAGGCCGACCACGCTTTGTTTTTTCATACTGAAACACCATCATTTTTCCCATCTATATCATCTGCAATATCATTGTCAGAACTGCTTATAGAGGGTGTATTGGCCCGTTCAGGCAAGAAAGCCCTAAGCGCATTAGAACGCAGCGAGCAACAATTACACTCTAGTGGAGCCTACATTATTGCTGGGCATGATGTTATTTCCAGATAATCTGCAAATCCACATATGATTAAATATCTGCAACTATCAGGATCCCCATTTCATATAGGCATGGCCTTAGGTGAGTTTAGTGCTCCTATTCTGCACAAACATATTGTTAATACCCAATTGTGGAAAAACCTAACGGCCTGGCGCGATAGCTCTATACTTAAAGAAATGCAGACCTTAGTGCAACAACAGCACCCATACATTTGGGATGAGTTACAGGGTATTGCCAAGGGTGCACAAATACCAGCGGAAGATATATTCCTATGGAACAGTCGCAGCGATCTTATACCAATAATTAACGGGAGCAGTACAACAGTTATGCAAATAGCGCAGGGTACATCTCGTATTACCCATAATGAAGATGGAGATCCTGCTTTGAAAGACTACTGCGCTATAGCTGAAATAGAAATACCAGGTCACACATCATTTGCCAGCTTCATACAGCCAGGGTCTCTACCTGGTAACTCATTCAGCGTCACTGAGAGCAATATGGCAATAATAGTTAACTACTTAAAAATAAACGAACCTCAATCTGGTGTGCCAACCATGGTCTTAAACCGTTCTTTAATTGAGGCTGCTGATATATCCCAAGCCATACAACAGGTACAGCAAGCACCGCGCAGCGGCAACTGTCATTTAACCATTGGCCAAATAGGCAAGAAAAGCCTTATGAGTATAGAGTTTACGTCGAATAAGGCATCAGTAGAAAACCTAAATAGCATTTCAGCACATACCAACCATATTGTTCACAAACAAATGAAGGATGAATCTTATAAAGTTAGTCAATCATCAGCTGAAAGGTTACAAACTGCAAACAGATGGATAGCCGGAGCAGAGTCGGTAGATGCACTTGCATTAATGGCAGATCAGAGCCATGAATCATTGCCCATATATAGAAATGATCCTGTTGCACCAGATGGTGAACACACCATAGTCAATGTAGACATACAAATAAATACAGACGAAATTTTATGGGATGTTAGAGAACACCCTATGGAAGCCCCAATATACAAAATGAGAGGCATTAAGCACTTTTAAGATACCTATATTATTTTATGACTTTGCAAGCTCAGCCTCGCTAGCTTGGACATCGGCATGATAGGAAGATCGCACAAGAGGACCAATTGCCGCATGCGCAAAACCAAGACTATCAGCCTCCCGTTTAAGCATGTCGAAAGCCTCTAGTGGCGCATAGCGGTCTACGGGAAGGTGCCCCGGGGACGGTTGCAGATACTGGCCTATGGTAATCATGTCTACATTGTGCTTACGTAGGTCTTGCATAACCTCAATAATTTCCTCATCAGTCTCTCCAAGACCGAGCATTAGGCCAGACTTTGTCGGCACATTAGGATGCATTTTCTTGAAGTCAGACAGAAGCTTTAAAGAGTGTTGATAATCTGCTCCAGGACGTGCCATTTTATAGAGTCTAGGCACAGTTTCCAGATTGTGATTCATGACGTCAGGTGGACCATCGTTAAAGATCTGAAGAGCACGCTCAAGACGACCTCTAAAATCAGGTACTAAAACCTCCACTTTAGTTGTAGGTGATAGTGAACGGATCTGGTTGATACATTCAACGAAATGTCCTGCACCACCGTCTCGTAGATCATCACGGTCTACTGAGGTAATAACCGCGTATGAAAGCTTAAGTGCTGCAATAGTGCGTGCAAGGTTTATAGGCTCATCAACGTCTAGTGGGTCGGGCCTACCATGACCAACGTCACAAAAAGGACAACGTCTGGTACATTTATCACCCATTATCATGAAGGTTGCTGTCCCCTTGCCAAAACATTCACCTATATTTGGGCAAGACGCTTCTTCGCATACTGTGAAAAGGTTATGTTCACGTAATATACTTTTTATTTCAAAAAAACGCGTATCGGGAGAAGGAGCACGCACTCGTATCCAGTCAGGCTTTGCTAAGCGTTCGGTCTGCACAATTTTGATTGGTAGTCTGGATGTTTTATCAGAGCCCCGCTGCTTGCGTGTTGGGTCGTACGTAGCGGGTCTGACCGTTGGTTTTCGACTTTTCTCTGGCGCGATACGGGTTGTCATAATTGCCTTAAGTAAATGATATATACGGGTTAAACCTATTTATTTAATTGCCAGTCCACTTTGGCTGACGCTTCTCAATAAAAGCGTCAATTCCCTCACAGGCATCCTGAGCCATCATGTTATTAGCCATTATTTTGCCGGCATAATCGTAAGCATCGGGCAAACTCATGCCCATTTGCTGTTTGTACATGGATTTTCCGGTTCGGACTGCAACTGTACTTTTACTACATATGGTATCAGCCAGCTCTTGCACAGCGCGATCAAGGTTTGATGTTGGCACAACTTTATTTATAAGACCATACACTGCGGCTTCAGCCGCGCTTATGAAATTACCAGTAACCAACATTTCAAATGCTTTCTTTATAGGCATATTACGTGTTAAAGCCACTGCCGGTGTTGAACAAAACAAACCTACATTAATACCTGAGACGGCAAACTTTGCACTATCACCTGCCATAGCTAGATCGCAACTTGCTACGAGTTGACACCCTGCCGCCGTGGCCATTCCGTTTACTTTAGCAATAACCGGCACTGGCAAATTAACTATTGCCTGCATTACCTTGGCACAACGAGCGAATAGGTCTTCATAGTATTCGCGCTGAGGATTTGAGCGCATTTGCTTTAGATCGTGCCCTGCACAAAATGCTTTACCTGCACCTGTGATAATAACGCACTTAACAGTTTTATCTTGAGATATGCGATTAAGCTCTGAATCAAGAGCCTCAAGCATTTCTTCAGAGAGTGCATTGTATTGATCTGGCCTATTAAGAGTTAATGTAACCACACCATTTTGTGCCGATACTAATACAAGATCTGTTTGCATGCTCATTGCGCGCCTCCGTAAGATAGTTTTTTCTGTTTGTAGCTAATGATAGCGCTCTTAAGATGTTGCGCCAGCATATCACCAGCCTCTTTTATGGTTAATGCTACGCCACAGGTATTTAGGTCAGTTGTTGGCATATGTTCGTAACCACATGGATTTATGCCCTCAAATGGAGTTAAGTCCATGTCTACATTAAGTGCCAAACCATGATAGGTACAACCATTGGTTACCTTGATCCCAAGGGCAGCTATTTTAGCTAAGCGCATACGGCTAGCATCTGTATTATGCTGATATGGCGTTGGAACATACACGCCAGGGGCACCTGGCAAACGTTGCCCCTTAATACCAAAATTGCCCAACAGAGCTATAAGAACATTTTCAAGCAGCTCTACGTACTCTTTAACGAACAAGTGATATCGACGAAGGTCAATCAAACAGTACGCGACAAGCTGCCCAGGCCCGTGATATGTAACCTGACCGCCACGATCGCATTGTATAACCTCAATTTCTCCAGAATCGATTATATGTTCACGCTTTCCTGCTCGCCCTAGCGTGTATACAGGATTATGTTC
Source organism: Pseudomonadota bacterium (assembly GCA_021793875.1). Lineage (GTDB taxonomy): Bacteria > Pseudomonadota > Gammaproteobacteria > Burkholderiales > Burkholderiaceae_B > JAJYRX01. Next base: position 8,574 of record JAJYRX010000016.1, on the reverse strand, counting down.
AAGTAGCCATATTTGATCTTTAGTTTCTGGCCCTCTACTCCGAGTGAAATCCTGCATTTGCTGCCAAACTGATATGTATGGTGAACGAGGTTTCCAACAAACTTCCAGCATAATTTTATAAAACTATGGAAACCATAGGGTGCGCGTGCAATTCTCTGTATAAATCGTCAAGTTGCTGGCGCGATGTTGCTGTAATTCTGAAGGTAAGACCCATGTAATTCCCCTTGCTGCTTGGACGCATCTCTACATTACTGGCATCAAAAGAAGGATCGTACTTTACAACAACTTCTGTAATTATTTGCGCAAAGTCAGGATTGTTCTTTCCCATAACTTTTATGGGAAACTCGCTTGGATATTCTATGAGAGATTCTTCTGGCGGAATATAGGACACTTTAGGCCTGCTCCAGGTTTTTTATGGCGTTATCGTATCCCTCTCGTAACTTGCTGTACACCTCACCGGGCCTACCATCACCTACAGGTTTGCCGTTGTATATAGTAACCGGCAGTATTTCGCGAGTTGCAGAAGTTATCATTATTTCATCTGCTGTTGCAACCTCGTATTCTGCAATTTGCCGCGACTGCAACTGGACACCAGACTGTAAAGCGAGCTCTTCTATAAGACCAAACCTTATACCTTCGAGGATAAGGTTGTCACGAGGTGGGGCAAGCAGTATTCCCGATTTCGCTATCCATACATTACTAGAAGCCCCCTCAGTGAGATAGCCGTCACGAAATTGAACAACCTCATTTACACCGGCATCTACCGCTGCTTGCTTGGCTAGTACATTACCTAACAGTGATACCGACTTAATATTGCAACGTAGCCAGCGTATATCGGGTATTGCTACTGCGCTCAAGCCCTGATTACGCTCCTCTTCTGTGGGCCGACTAAAGGGGGCCACCATACAAAAAACGGTAGGAGTACTGTTTTTAGGAAACGCATGTTCGCGCTTGGCAACACCACGAGTTACCTGTATGTAGACCATGCAATCACTTAGACCAGAACGATGCAACATCTCGGCAACTAGAGTTTCCCAATCGGAGCGGTTCATATCTACCGATATATTTATGGAGTCCAAGCTGCGCTCTAGACGGCTGAGGTGATCGTCCATTCTAAATGGCCTGCCACTATACGCTGGAACCACATCGTAAATTCCATCACCAAAAATAAAACCTCGGTCTAATACCGACACCTTTGCATCGGCTAAGCGCAAGTATTCACCATTAAGGTAAACAATACTATCTACATCAACGCCTGGGATCATGAGAACTCCGTTAATCGAACATCATTCGAAGTTTGTCATAAATGCGGCCAAAGAAACCAGCCTCAGGGACATCTTCTAGGACGTGTAGAGGCTCTTGAAGCAGCACTTTGTTATCTAGCGACAATGCCACGTTACCAACTTCTGCCCCCTTTGTTAAGGGTGCAACAAGGGGCTGCGTATAGTTTGCTATAGGCTCAACCTCGGGACCTTTGCCACGCGGCACTGTTATCCAGATTGGTTTGCTGGAGCCAAGCCCTACAGTTTCCACTTCACCTTGCCATACCCTTGCTGTAACAGCAGGGTTGCTTATGTCGTATAGTTTAATTGTGTCAAAGTTCTGGAAGCTCCAGTTCAAAAGCTTCAAACTATTTTCGGTGCGTGCAGCATCACTGCTTGCTCCGGTAATTACTGTGATTACCCGACGACCATCACGCAAGGCTGTCGCCACAAGACAATAGCCCGCGGAATTCGTATGACCTGTTTTTAAGCCGTCTACCGTAGAATCTGTCCATAGCAGGCGATTACGGTTATTTTGCTTAATATTGTTATAGGTATATTCTTTCTCACTGTAATAGTGTAAATACTGCGGAAAATCTTCTATTAGGTTACGGGCTAGAATTGCCAGATCACGGGCTGTGGTTAAATGTGTATCGCCCGGAAGACCACTAGCGTTTTCAAAGTTTGTGCCTGTAAGACCTTGACGCGCAGCCTCGTCGTTCATAAGGGAAACAAAAGCAGCTTCGCTACCTGACAAAGCTTCTGCCAACGCTACGGTAGCATCGTTACCAGATTGAACTATCATACCGCGCAGCAACTCATCGACTGTAACTTGAGTGTTAGGCGCAATAAACATGCGCGAGCCCTCAGTTTTCCAGGCATTTTCTGAAACGGTTACTTCTTGATCTAGCTTAAGTCGATTGTTTTCAAGCGCATCAAATATTATGTAAGCCGTCATTATTTTAGTAAGTGACGCCGGCTCCACTTTTTCATCATAGTTTTCCGCAGCTATTATTTGACCACTATTAGCATCTAGGCTTAGCCATGCTTTTACTGGCATTGATGGTACGGGCACACTACTTAACTCACCCACCATTGACACTTTAGTCATGGGTGTACTGCTTGATTTTGTTTCGGAGTCTTGTGCATTTGCACTACTGACAAGCAAAGCGCTTGTGGTTGCTATAGCCGCTAAAATTGCGGTTACGGCGTGAATACCGCGATTTAATTTTATACCTGACATTTAACTTAACCGTATTATTATTTGGTTAGGAAACCTAGTTGTGAATTAGCTATTATAGACGCCACATTGCGTGCAATAGGCTTCAAATTACTACAAAATTAATAAGCAACAATTACTTAGCGAATAGCACTCAACCTTTGCTCAACAAGCCCTTTTAAAATAAGCAGCTTGCCGTGAAAGAAATGCCCAGAGTCGGGAATTACAACAACTGGCAAATTATTACTGCGCGCATAATCCATAGATTCTGATAATGGGACAACATCGTCGTTCTCACCATGCACAAGGACAGTATGGTCCGGCAAATTAACCTCGGTGAATTTAAATCGCTCTATAGCAGGACCGGCAAATATTACTGCATCAGGAGCTGCTTTTTGCTGCTGCACTAAAGTGGAGTATAGCTGCGCACCTACTGAGGTACCGAAGGAAAACCCCCCTAACACCCATATGCCCGACGCAAGTTGAGGATAGTTTTCCAAAAACTGCTGCACAAGCATTAACATATCAGCTGTTTCACCCACACCATTGTCAAACTCACCCTCGGAAGCACCCACTCCTCTGAAGTTTGGTCTTACTGCGACCAAACCATGTTCCACACATGAGCGGGAAATGGTTGTTACGACTTTATTATCACGCGTACCACCCTGCAAAGGGTGTGGATGTAACACAAGGGCCCACCCTTTAGCTTCACCAGCAGGCCAGTCTATTACACAATCTATGTTTCCAACCTTACCCTGATAAATTTCAGTAGTTTTTTTACGAGCCATTATTAACCTGTAAACAATACATTAAAACTCAAGTATATTGAATATTTTTAAATTTGAATTGAATCATGCAGCGCTACCAACTACCCATACTACATGACCCAGACATTATGGAACTAAATCTCAAGTCTGAGCTTTTTGAGTTTGGCTCTGTAACATGGGTAAACAAAACTGACTCTACAAATGTAGATTTATATAACTTGGCGCGCTCACAAACACCAACAACACGCAGACCATGGTTACTTGGAACCCATCTTCAGGAAAAAGGCAGAGGGCGTGCCGGACGCACATGGCAAAACAAGTCAGGGGCTCACTTAATGTTTTCATGTGCGTTTGATAGTTTTATTGCCCCAAGAAACTTGGCAGGCATGGCCCCCACTTTAGGCATGTATGCCACCATGGCGTTACGTAAACTAATTGCAAGCGAGCACCACCATTCGTTAACCATGAAATGGCCTAATGACATTATGTGGCAAGGAGCTAAATTAGCAGGTATTCTTGTTGAGGTAACAAGAGCAGGTACAGCGCGCATGTCACGCGACCATCACGTAATAATAGCCGGCATAGGAATCAACCTCAGCGACGCAAGAGCACTAAGCGACTCATTAGAGAGACGCATAGCTGATTGGTCACAAATAATGGAAACAGACCGTACTGCCAGCTCATCTGCACCACAAATCACTACATCGATAGCACGTTCATGGTACAAGTGCATACAGCATGTAGCCTCAAATGGGCTGCAACAATTACCTGAGCAATATGCAACATTCGACTACCTAGTTGGACGGCAAGTATATATTACTGACAACAACACGCAAACAATGTCCGGCATAGCATGCGGTGTAAATAGCTCTGGTGCATTATTGGTGCGCACCCTGCAGGGTATGCAAACAGTGCACGTGGGTGACGTATCCGTACGACCCCATGAGAGGCATTAAAATGAAACAATGTATAGTGCTATTAGACAATGGTAATACTAGGCTCAAGGTGGGGTTTTACTTACCAGACACAACCACACGCAACGACAGCGTATTTACGATTGATAATCAAAATATGGAAGGTCTTGTTAAGTGGTTTGATAGCCATAATGTGCGTCCAGAATCAGCAATTGGCGTTAATGTTGCAGATAATGAAAGAAAAAATAGTATTGCTAACTGGCTACGGGTTAAATATGGTGTTAACACGACATGGATAAAAAGCACTAAAGGCATACTTAATATAACCAATAGTTATGCTAACCATGAAAGCCTAGGCAGCGACCGCTGGATATCCATGGTTGGGCTGCCATTACATAAAAAAGATAAAAAACCCGTTCTACTAGCAAGCTTTGGTACGGCAACAACCATAGATACCCTAATACCCAACAGTACCGGCTGGCAATACCTAGGTGGTTTAATAATACCCGGCATAACTATCATGGGAACATCATTAGCTCAAAATACTGCGCATTTGCCCGAAGCGCATGGCAACATAACCGACTTCCCTGACAATACCCACACCGCGATAAGCACCGGTATAGTATCCGCTCAGGCGGGAGCAGTTCTAAGGCAATGGTGGAAAATTACAGAAAAGCACAACACCGAACCTACGCTATTTTGCTCAGGTGGAGCACTTGCGATTGTGAATGACGAACTGCTTCAACAACTAGAACGCGCCCAGCAGCTAATGGGTTATAAAACAACCAGGCCAAAGTATTTAAGGTCTCCCGTACTGGATGGGCTTGCTAGAATTGCAGCTAATAATTTGCACCAAAAGCTAACTTAAACCGTGATACTTGCGACCTAGGTCGAGCGTTGCGCGGAAAAACCCTTCCTTGCTGCCACAGTCGTAACGTGTGCCCTCGTACTGGTACCCAAATACAGACTTCTTTTGTAATAGCGCAGCTATACCATCGGTAAGCTGTATTTCTCCGCCAACACCTGGCTTGGTGTTGCGCAAACATTCAAATATTTCTGGTTCCAATACGTAACGCCCTACCACTGCTAGTGTACTAGGGGCCTTGGTTGGTTCGGGCTTTTCAATGATCCCGGTAACACTGGTAGTTCTTTTATCTACTGAAGAACCAGAAATAATGCCATATCGATCTGTTTGAGAGCGGTCCACATCTTGAATGGCCAGAATACTACCATTATGTTGATGCGCAGCCTCAACCAACTGGCGCGTTACAGACTTATCTGAATCTAGCAAATCGTCGGCTAATATTACTGCAAAGGGCTCATTGCCAACTATTGGCGCAGCACATAAAACTGCATGTCCTAAACCCAACGGTTTAGATTGCCTTGTATAAATGCAGTTTACGTGACTAGGCAGCATGTCACGAAGCACATTCAACAGCTCTTCCTTACCTTTAGATTCTAGTTCGAGCTCCAGTTCTGGAACGCGATCAAAATGGTCTTCAATTGCCCTTTTATTACGCCCAGTAATAAAAACCAGCTCGGTAATACCAGCGGCTATGGCTTCGTCTACCGCATACTGAATAAGTGGTTTATCAACTATAGGAAGCATCTCTTTAGGCATAGCCTTAGTAGCCGGAAGAAATCTTGTGCCAAGTCCTGCTACTGGAAAAACAGCTTTACGTACTGGTTTCATATAGGTTCTTTCTATTAAGAAGAATTGCTAGATTTGTTTTGAATTTTGCCCGGAATAATAGCATGTTGGTTACGCTGATTAAGCACCTGAGGGTCTCGACCCTGCTCTGACGGAGGCACACCAAAAAAGCCCTGACCCCAAGCCAGAACCATAACATTGGCAACAATAAGCAAAATAAAAATAACACGCATATCAAGCTATTTTATTCAATGTAGTAATAACACGTGCTACCGCGCCTCTGTGCTTTTGCACCCAATGGTAACCCGCCTCACTCATGCGAGCTAATCTCTGTGGATCATCAAGCATTTTTATGGCCTGCTGTATTGCATCTTCTGCAGTACTAGCTCTTATAGCAGCACCTTCATCCAGCGCATCCATAACAGCCTGCTCAAAGTTACGAGTATGAGGACCAACTATAACGGGCACCCCAATAGCACACGCTTCAATAAAGTTTTGACCTCCTAGAGGGGCAAAACTACCTCCGATTATAGCTACCTGACTGGCGGCATAAAAACGTGGCATTTCACCCAGGGTATCACCAAGTAGAACTAGCTTACCTTCGCACAAACGTGCTGCAATAGCGCTACTACGTTCGCACTTTTTAATCATGTATGAGCGTCTAATAAATGGCAGACCGGAGCTTTCGAGCAGCTCTGCCGCACTCTCAAAACGCTGTGGATGGCGAGGAACTAAACAAAAAAGGTAGTCTTCGGAAAGATCTTTGCCCTGTAGGTCTGCACGGTGCACAAGCTTTTCTATAGCTTTTACAAATGGCTCGTCTTCCCCCTCACGTGTACTGGCTATAACAATGACTTTACGACCCAAAAGATCGTTAAATTCACGACCATGATGTATTTGAATATCTGGCAAACTGACATCAAACTTAAAATTACCAGAAACACGTGGGGCACGCGCTCCCGCCTGTTCTAACCTTTGAGCATCTTGTAAGGTTTGCGCATATACAGCATAGAAGCTTCCATAGGCCTCGCGCATTACTTTTCCAAGCCGTAATGACTGGCGCAATGCATTATCCGAAAACCTGGCACTTGCTAACACAATAGGAATATGTGCACGTTTAGCTGATGCTATTAAATTAGGCCATACCTCACGCTCCATTAACACTCCAACCTTTGGGTTGTAGTGTTTGAAGAACCTTAGGGTTGCACCAGGAAAGTCATATGGTAGCCACTGCTGTACAAGCTGACCACTTTTTATAGCACTTGCGAATGCTCTTGCCCCTTCCGCACGCCCAGTTGCTGTTATATGCGTTAGCAGGATTTGCTCACCCTGATCTAATAAGGCCTGAACCAATGGCTGCACGCCTCGTGTTTCACCCAAGCTAACAGCATGTATCCAAATAGGGTTCTTGTGCCGTGCTACCTCAAGATATTTGCCAAACCGTTCTTTAGAAACTATTTGCCATTGACCACCCGACTTACGGGCTCGAAAAGCCATCCAAGCTATTAAGCCAGGTGAAAGCAAACGTAAGGTAAGAGTATATAAAAACCGGTTCAATTTTACACCGCTGGTGCATTGTTATCGGTATCATTTGTGCCTTGAGGCTCAAATGACAAGGCCTGATCTATCGCAGCCAAAACGGTCTGCGAAGAGGGGGGACTGCCACGCTCGCCGAGGCTTGCGGTATAAGAGCTGCCCTCTAGTGGTGTACGTACCGGAGTTGATGCAATATAAATCCCAATAGTTGGACGCCCAAGCCCAGCGGACAAGTGTGTAAGACCGCTATCTAAGCCTACCATAATGCGTGACCCAGCTATAAGGTGGGCCACCTCTGTTAAGCTCATTCGTGGTAATACTTCTGCATTTTCATAGCCCTTGACCAGAATATTTGCCCTATTTAGCTCCTCCTGACTACCAGATAACAGCTTTATATGCATACCATTTTGGATTAGATAATCGAATACTATACGCCAGTCCGATTCTGCCCATAACTTATCTGGTCTGCTTGCCGAGGGCATTATTACTGCATATTGACCAGTTTGGGCATTATTTGTAATAGATTGCAGACCAAAATTTGGTGGGCCGCTATATTCATATTCAAATGCAAGTGACGCTAGGGTTCTTTGTCTTGTAACAGCTGGCTGCCAGAATTTAACTGTGTGTTTTACATCATAGAAAAAAGATGCTAGCGGTTCCCGCGCAGAAGTAAGGTTTAAACCATGCCGCTTGCCCGATGTTTGCCTTATAAGCCATACCGACTTCATTAACCCCTGCATGTCTAGAACCACATCGTATTTACGGGCGGCTAGATTTTTACGCAGACTAGCGCGCTCAGCTCGTGTTTGTGCAGACCACCAGCTTTTGCGCCATCGTCTATGAGATACTGGAATAACCTCATTTATGGCCGGGTGCCACGCAGGAATTTCCGTAAACGCCTCTTCCACTATCCAGTCTATTTGGGCACCAGGAACATTAGCTGCAATATCGGAAATTGCAGGCAACATATGTACAAGATCGCCCAAAGAAGAAGTACGGATAATAAGTATTTTTTTGCCCATATCAGGATTATAAGTCTAAGCTGGTTTACTATTTCCAGCACGCCACTCTAAAACTCCTATCGTTACACCACTACTGCAAATTATTAATATTCCTAGCCAAGAAAAATAGTCTGGAAATGCTCCCCATATAAGCCAACCCAAACCAGCAGCACTTACAATTTGCATATATACAAATGGCGCCAACATTGAGGCAGGAGCCATAC
>JAJYRX010000248.1 GCA_021793875.1 Pseudomonadota bacterium | reverse complement strand
CGGATATAGATAAAAATAAAGCTAAATACATAAAAAATACTGACAACGGCTGGATAGGTATGGTTCAGCACTATTTTGCCAGTGCATGGGTTCTGCCACAGGGTATAGAAAGAAACAACGAAGTACTGCACCTGAACAATAATCTATATGCGGTACGTAGCATACAACCCGTTGGTACTATACATGCTGGGCAAACAAAAGATATAACAGCTAATTTATGGGTAGGCCCTCAAGATCAAAAAGCAATGAGCGAACTAGCTCCTGGGCTTGAGCTTGTTGTCGACTACGGATGGCTAACCATTATTGCAAAACCCCTATTTAAAATAATGACATGGTTACATGCAGCAATAGGAAACTGGGGTTGGACAATAGTAGTGCTTACATTACTTATAAAACTGGTGTTTTATCCGCTATCAGCTGCCAGCTATCGTTCTATGGCAAAAATGAAGCAAATAACGCCACGCATGAAAGCCTTAAGAGAGCAGTACGGAGATGATCGTGCCAAGCTTAACGCTGCCATGATGGAAATGTACCGCACGGAAAAAATAAACCCATTAGGTGGATGTTTGCCAATGATTGTGCAAATACCAGTATTTATTGCTCTGTACTGGGTGTTATTAGGTAGTGTAGAAATGCGTGGAGCACCATGGATTCTATGGATACAAGATCTATCAGCACGTGACCCATGGTTTATATTGCCTGCGTTTATGATGGCTACTATGTTTTTGCAAATAAAACTAAATCCAACACCGCCAGATCCAATGCAGGCAAGAGTTATGATGATAATGCCTCTAGTATTTGGTGGAATGATGTTCTTCTTCCCCGCCGGTTTAGTGCTTTACTGGTGTGTTAATAACGCTATTTCCATTATCCAGCAACGCTACATAATGCATAAACTAGATAAAGAAATGGCAGCCGCGTCACGATAATAAAATGGGGTTCAGTAATAATGAACAACCCATTGTTGCAATTGCCACCGCTGCTGGACGCGGTGGCATTGGCGTTATAAGAATATCTGGGCCTAATCTTGAAAATCTGCTTTACGATTTATTTAAGCGCAAACTAAACCCCAGGCAAGCCTATTACCTTCCCTTTAAAGACAGTTCCGATGAAACCATAGACTCTGGAATAGTTCTTTACTTCCAAGCTCCCGACTCATACACAGGCGAAGATGTTATAGAACTGCAAGGACACGGTGGACAGGCTGTACTTCAACGTGTGCTTAACCATTGTCTAGAAATAGGCAAAAAGTATGACTTAAGGCTGGCTGAGCCTGGTGAGTTTACAAAGCGAGCTTTTCTAAACGACAAAATGGATCTAGCACAGGCCGAGGCTGTTGCTGATCTTATAGAAGCATCATCCGAAGCTGCGGCAAGAAGTGCAATGGCCTCACTAAGCGGTAGCTTCTCAAAGCTTATAAATAATCTAAATAACCGCATAATAAAACTACGTATGCTAGTAGAAGCAACGTTAGATTTTCCTGAAGAGGAAATTGACTTTCTTGAAAAATATCAAGCGGCAAAAACATTAGACAGTATCATAAAAGAGCTTGATAACATTCTTGAGCAAGCACAACAAGGGCTTATTTTAAGAGAAGGTATTAACGTCGTTTTAGTAGGCCAGCCAAATGTAGGTAAATCTAGCTTATTAAATGCTTTAGCGGGTGATGAAATTGCAATAGTTACTGATATTGCAGGAACAACCAGAGACAGAGTAGTACAGCAAATAAATATACAGGGAGTTCCTTTACATATTATTGATACTGCTGGATTACGGGAAACCAGTGATGAAGTAGAAAGCATTGGCATAGAAAGAACATGGGATTCCGTATCTAAAGCAGATCTTATATTGCACCTCACTGATGCACGTTATCCATACAATGAAATGGATGACACTATTAAAAATCGCCTACCCTTCAACATACCCGTTTTAGTGGTTAATAACAAAGTAGATCTACTAGATAACAAAAATACCACTAAAAATAAGGATGGCAATATTTATATATCAGCAAAAAGTGGGACTGGATTAGACTATCTACGCAAAGAACTACTGAAAATTGCTGGGTGGTCAGCAAATTCAGAATCTCCATGGCTGGCTAGAAAAAGGCATATAGATGCCCTATCTCAGGCTTTACATCATTTGTACATAGCTTCTGAACACGCAAGCCATAACGACCAAGTATTAGACCTGTTTGCAGAAGAGCTTAGAATGGCTCATGATAGCCTAGGATCAATAACCGGAAAATTTACTTCCGATGATCTTCTAGGTGAAATATTTTCCAGCTTTTGTATTGGAAAATAGCCATAATAAAAAATAATAACGCGTAAGCATATTAACAACTATTCTGGAAATACAAATGAAACTATTACGTTATGGTCAGCCAGGCCATGAAAAACCAGGCTGTGTTGATAATAATGGCATTATCAGAGATCTTTCTCAATATGTAGAAAATATAACTGCCAACACTTTATCGCCAGAAAACATAGACAGGCTTAGAAGAATAAACATCTCG
>JAJYRX010000247.1 GCA_021793875.1 Pseudomonadota bacterium | reverse complement strand
TGAATTCACTTGCTAGCAGCTGGACTGACTGGGTGGCTTATGCCTTGCACGGGTTTGCCACTTTGCCTTTCTGGCTGGTAGTGGCAGGTTTTGTAGTGGCATGGTACTGCTATATTGTTAACCCGCGTGTGCCAGCTGCTATACAGAAAAATCTTGCATTCGTTAATCGCGTGCTTGATAACAAATACTATGCTGACTGGTTTAACGAACAGGTTATTGCGCGCGGTGCGCGCTGCCTGGGACACGGCTTCTGGAAGGGTGGTGACCGCGGTCTGATCGATGGTCTGATCGTAAACGGTAGCGCCCGGGTAGTTGGCATTGTGGCGGCTCTTAGTCGTCATCTGCAGTCCGGTTATATCTACCACTACGCGTTTGCAATGATCATCGGCATGATGGCTTTATTAACCTTTTTCGTACTTGCGGTTCACTGATGACTAGCGATATGGCGTCTTCTACATTCCCCTGGTTAACGCTTTCTATCTTCGTGCCTATAGTGGCAGGGCTTCTGGTTCTGCTAATAGGTCGCGACGATCGTCCTGGCGCAACCCGCATGCTGTCTCTTATAGGATCAGTGCTCGGGTTTTTGGTAACTATTCCTCTATATACGGGTTTTGACTCCTCTACTGCCGATATGCAGTTCGTGGAAAAAACTCCCTGGATAGAAACTTTCGCTGTTAATTATCATCTTGGAATAGATGGTATTTCACTGTGGTTTGTGCTTCTTACAGCATTCATAACCGTAATAGTGGTTCTGGCCGGGTGGGAAGTAATCACCAGCAGGGTTTCTCAATACATGGCTGCTTTCCTAATACTGTCTGGTCTTATGGTGGGTGTGTTTGCCTCGCTAGACGGTATGCTGTTTTACATATTCTTTGAAGCAACACTTATACCCATGTACCTTATTATTGGTGTATGGGGTGGGCCAAGAAGAGTATATGCAGCTTTCAAGTTCTTCTTGTATACCCTGCTAGGGTCACTGCTAACCTTGGTTGCCTTCATATATCTGTGGCATGCAGCCGATGGCTCTTTTGATATTCTTACCTGGCATCAGCTACCTATTGCCTACACGCCGCAAATACTACTGTTCTTGGCTTTGTTTGCTGCTTTTGCTGTCAAGGTGCCAATGTGGCCGGTGCATACATGGTTGCCAGATGCTCACGTGGAAGCGCCTACCGGTGGTTCCGTGGTGTTAGCGGCCATAATGCTTAAATTGGGTGCTTACGGTTTTATACGCTTCTCCATGCCTATACTTCCAGATGCCTCCCATGCACTAGCCGGATTTATGATTGCTTTATCATTAATAGCAGTTATATACATAGGGCTGGTGGCAATTGTGCAAGATGACATGAAAAAGCTGGTAGCCTACTCCTCTGTAGCGCATATGGGCTTTGTCACGCTGGGCTTCTTCGTATTCAACACAGCAGGTGTTGAAGGTGCCATAGTACAAATGATCTCACACGGGTTTGTATCGGGTGCCATGTTCCTTTGTATAGGGGTGCTTTACGACCGCATGCACACACGTCAAATAGACGAGTATGGTGGTGTGGTGAATGTAATGCCCAAGTTTGTCACTTTCTTTGTGTTGTTCTCTATGGCCAATAGTGGCTTGCCAGCAACCAGTGGTTTCGTTGGTGAGTTCTCTGTAATACTTGGTGCAGTACAACACAACTTCTGGGTTGGTCTGTTAGCCGCTACTTCGCTTATACTTGCCGCGTCCTATTCGCTCTGGATGCTAAAACGCATAGCATTTGGCGAAATTGGCAACGACCGTGTTCGTGCTATGCCAGACTTATGCTCACGTGAGTTTTTCATATTAGGCATTATGGCTGTCATGGTGCTATTTATGGGTATTTTCCCCAAACCGTTTACAGATGTTATGCATGTGTCAGTAGACGCCTTGTTGCAGCACGTCTCTATCTCGAAACTGTAGACCGTAACTATTATGCAAAATTCTTTTCAGTTCGCCCTGGCTACGCCCGAGATTCTGCTTTTGCTGATGGCCTCAGCGGTGTTGTTGATCGACGCGTTTTGTAAATCCGTACAAAGCCAGCTTACCTACAGGTTAAGTCTGGTGACCCTGGTTGTGCTTATGGTAACTACTGCGATGCAGTGGTCGGCCAATGTGCGTGGGGTTACATTCAATGGTTTGTACATAGTAGATCCGCTGGCACATATGCTTAAGCTAATGTCTTATGTGGCAGTTTTTGTAACTCTTGTTTATGGCCGCGATTATTCGTCTAAGCGCGATATGACCAGCCGTGGCGGAGAGCTATACTCACTTACACTGTTTGCTCTGCTTGGCCAGATGATAATGATATCAGCGGGCAACATGCTTATGGTTTACCTTGGTGTAGAGCTAATGTCATTTGCTCTTTATGCCCTGGTAGCTATACGTCGTGAGCACGGAACTGCTATTGAAGCAGCCATGAAGTATTTCTTGCTAGGAGCCCTTGCCTCAGCGGTATTGCTTTACGGCATGTCCATGATATACGGCGCTACAGGTGAATTAGATCTGGCTCGT
>JAJYRX010000015.1 GCA_021793875.1 Pseudomonadota bacterium | reverse complement strand
GGGCTATTATTAACGCGCCTAAAGAGAGTACGGCAACCCATCCATAAGTTTTTTTCATGGAATTGTTTAGTGTGTGTCTATTGATTTGCGCAACTGATGCTCAAACTGCATTCTAATAGACCTGTTTGTAAGCTTTGGGCCATAAATAACGAATACGTCTTCAGCTCGGCCCCCCATGGTATGTATTTTAGCTATTTTAATGTCTATATCGTAATCTTTTAGCACCATTGCAATACTAAGTAATAATCCTCTCCTGTCTATACAGGATACAGCTAATTTCCATAACCCACTTTTTTCATCCAAATGCAAATCAATGTTTGTGCTTAGTGGAAAAGCATTGGTTTCGCGAATTAGTCGGGTAGATCTATAACCACGGTTTGTGGCATATTTATTAGACTCAGTTAATTCTTTTGCTGACATTAAATGAGCCAAAAGATCAACTTCTATATTATTTGGCTGTTGACTAGGGCAGTCATGTTGCGCGGCATTTCTTAACACAATAAAACTGTCTAGCGCATAACCATGTCTGGTTGTATATATACGGGCTTCCTGAACACTGAGTTTATTAATATCGAAATACTCACAAATTTTCGCAAATAAGTCGACCATATCAGGTATCCACACCATAACCTGTAAGGCATCGGTGTTTTTGATGTTACGTGATATAACCATCGACTCTTTGCAGGCTAACTTAGGTGAAACGCTGATAGTGTGCCATACGATATCATCTACTTCATGGCGTAAAAAGTAATCATCATCTAGGTATTTCCAAAAGTTATCTTTCAAGCTTTTATCAATGCCCAGATCACATATTTTTTTAGCGGCCAGTTGGCGCCTTTCTACAGCAAGATTAGCTACGCTAGGTACATTTGCGCCAGTTAACACAAGCTTAGATTTGTTATATAAGCTGTCAAGAAGTTTAGCTTTCCACGTGTTCCATACATTAGGGTTGGTTGCCTTTATATCTGATATAGTCAAGACATATAGGGCATTAAGATTATATAAATCACCTACAATTTTTGAAAACTCTTCAATTATTTCAGGGTTACTTAGATCTTTTTTCTGCGATGTTATTGACATCAAAAGATGGTATCTAACCAAGAACACCACCAACCTCGTTTCTTTTTGAGAAAGCCCGTGTTTTTGACAAAAAGACTCAGCAATCTGTGCACCACGCTCTGAGTGGTTAACACCTTGACCTTTTGCAATGTCATGAAATAGGGCAGCTATATATATTAACCAAACCTTGTCAAATGTCTGCATAATTGCATTTGCTAAGGGATACTCGTGAACTGTGTCATTAATGCAGAATGATCGCAAATTTTTTATTACTTTTAATGTATGCTCATCCACGGTATAAACGTGAAATAGGTCATGTTGCATTTTACCGCTAACCTGGCGGAATTCTGGTATATAACGAGGAAGAATCCCTAGCATATTCATGCTGTACAAGGCTCTGGTTATCATCCTTGGCTGTTTCAAAATATCTATAAATAGCTTTTTATTAGTATTTTCGGAGCGAAACTTTTTATTGATAAGATGCCTGCTGTGCCATATAGCCCTAAGAGTTTTAGCTGTCATAGAGCTAATCTGATTATTACTCTGCATATGCAAAAATGCGGTAAATATTAATTTAGGATCAGATTCAATTGCCTCCGTTTTTTTAATATCTAATCTAGACGAAACAATTTGAAAGTTCTTGTCTAAGCTCTTGGGCTTGCCAACTGCTGGAAACAACCGTTCTTCAATTGCCTGTATTAGTATGGTTGTTAACTGAGTTACAACACGCGCTGCCCAATAATAACGCTGCATCAGAAGTTCACTAGCTCTATTATTATTGCAGCTTCTGAAACCATACACTTGCGCCAGTTCAGGTTGTAAGTCAAATAACAATCTGTCTTCAGCTCTGCTTGTAAGTATATGCAAATCGACACGAAGACGCTTAAAGGCTCGGTCAGCTTTAAGTAAAGACCTATACTCATGTATGCTTAAAGCTCCTGCTCTTGTAACTTCTTTCCATGTTCCCCCATAGCCTGAGGCCTTGGCCAGCCATAGTAACAACTGAAGATCTCTTAGAGCACCAGGAGACTCTTTGCAATTTGGCTCCAATGCATAAGGAGTATTATGGTAATGAGCATGCCTATGACGCATTTCCATGCGCTTAGCTAGAAAAAAAGCTTTATCATCTAAATTAGCAACAAGCTGGTCTGATAGATTGTTGTATAACCTTTGATTCCCACATAGATATCTAGCTTCAAGAAGGGCTGTTTGAGTCACTACGTCAGTGGCTGCTAAATCTAGGCATTGATTTATTGTTCTTACACTATGACCCAGGTTTAAACCTATATCCCACAGTGACGAAATAAATATCTCTATGATCTCAGCTCGCAGATCGTCAATAGGCTCATCGAATAATATCAGTAGGTCAGCATCAGAACCTGGAAACATCTCTTGTCGACCGTAACCACCTACGGCAGTAATAGAGATATCTTGTGGCATATTTATGGCTGCTGCCAAGTCAATAATTATTTGATCTACGAGATTTGATAAATTAGTAAGAAACCGCTTTGCATTTGGTTTTTTTTGGTAGTCAGATATAAAGCCACTTTTTTTATTCTTAAAAAGTAGCTTATACCTGGTGACGAGTTCTTCTATATCTGCACGTAAATTAGGCTGCAGATTAGATACCATTTTTATATACTTTTAATAAAAGGGGGTGGGGTGGGCATTCCATCGGAAACCGTGAGAACCTCGTACCCTTCTTTGGTTACTAGAATAGTGTGCTCCCACTGCGCTGACAGGCTGCGATCTTTGGTAACAACAGTCCAGCCATCTGGCAAAGTTCTTATGTCTCTTCGTCCAGCATTAATCATGGGTTCTATTGTAAATATCATACCTTCTTTAAGCTTTAACCCAGTTCCTGGTTTGCCATAATGTAACACTTGGGGGTCTTGATGAAACCGTTGGCCTATACCATGACCACAATACTCACGGACCACAGAAAAACCTGCGTTTTCAGCGTGTTGCTGTATTGCATGACCAACGTCACCTAATGTTGCACCAGGCTTTACTGCTTTTATGCCTAGCCACATACAGTCATAGGTGGTTTCTACTAACCGCTTTGCCATAATAGATGGTTTACCCACAAAAAACATGCGACTTGTATCACCAAACCATCCGTCTTTAATAACCGTAACATCAAGATTAATAATGTCGCCATCTTTGAGAACTTTGTCCCCTGGTATTCCATGGCAGATGACATGATTAACTGATGTACAAACAGCGCCTGGAAAGGGTGTATAACCGGGGGGTGCGTAACCTACTGTTGCTGATTCTACCCCTAATTCATTAGTTATAAAGTCTACACACAGCTTATCTATTTCAGCAGTTGTTATGCCGGGCTTTATATGTACGGATAGGTAGTCCAGTGTTGTAGCAGCAGCCTTGCAGGCAGCTCGCATTTTATTGAGATCAGTAGGGTCAGTAATTAAAGGAATCATATGGACTTGAGTAAAACAGTGGAAACAAAGTAGAATTATAGGATTTTTCTAATAACGCATGTAGCGTTAATAGATATTCAATGGTAGACGGCATATATATATTATGCTTTTTACCAAAATAGCGTGCCAGATCACCCTTGGGTGTTTAAGCTACTAGCTTGAATATGGGCCTGGCACAAGACTTAACCCTTGGAGATAATTATGTCTTTAATGCGTGAAATGCTAGAGGCCGGCGTTCATTTTGGCCATCAAACCCGTTTCTGGAACCCTAAAATGGCTCCGTACATTTTCGGAAGCCGTAATAAAATCCATATAATCAACCTAGAGCATACAGTTGCTAAGTATCTTGAAGCAACTAAAGCTGCTCGTCAAATAGCCGCTCGTGGTGGCACCATTTTATTCGTTGGCACCAAACGTGCTGCTCGCGATATTATTGCAACTGAAGCGCAACGATGTGGCATGCCTTACGTAGATAGCCGCTGGTTAGGTGGAATGATGACCAACTTTAAAACAGTTAAGTCATCAATAAAACGCCTTAAAGACATGGAAGCCCAGGCCGAATCCGGAAGTTGGGAGCTGCTTTCTAAAAAAGAAGCTCTTATGAACGAGCGCGAGTTAGATAAGCTCAATAGATCGCTGGGCGGTATTAAAAACATGAGCAATCTTCCCGATGCTCTTTTCGTGCTTGATGTTGGGTACCATAAAATTGCTGTTGCTGAAGCACGTACTTTAGGAATACCCATCATAGCCGTTGTAGATACAAACCATTCACCGGAAAACATAGATTATGTTATTCCTGGAAACGACGATTCAGCTAAAGCACTGGCGCTATATGTACGCGGCATGGCCGACGCTGTTTTGGAGGGTCGTGAGCAAGCACTTAGCGGTTTGGTGGAAGAGCTTTCCGATAGCAAAGACGAAGAGTTCGTTGAAGTGCAGGATCAAGAAGAAAGCGCTGAGTAATTAAGCCTATGGCTGCTCGCTATTGTGTACTGAGCAGCCATACTTACTCAGAAGTTCCGTTAGAGCCTGCTAGTGCCCATAATTATGGGCTGTCGAAATTAATTCTGGAGAAAATAGTGGCACAAATTACTGCTTCTATGGTTAAAGAGCTGCGCGCTAAAACTGACGCGCCTATGATGGAGTGTAAAAAAGCACTTACCGAAGCTAATGGCGATATGGCCGAAGCTGAAAAAATACTTAGAGTAAAACTTGGCAATAAAGCTAGTAAAGCTGCAAGCCGTATTACTGCCGAGGGTCTTATAGGTATTCATCTAAGTGATGATAAAAAAGTTGGTTCTGTAGTTGAGGTTAACTGCGAGACAGACTTCGTGGCTAAAAACGAAGACTTTATCAACTTTGTAAACAATGTGGCCGAAATCATTGCGACCAACAACCCAAGTAATGTGGAAGCACTTAGCGAGTTACCCATGGCTGGTGGAACTGTTGAATCCACTAGATCTGACCTGGTTGGTAAAGTTGGCGAAAATATGAGCATACGCCGATTTCAGCGATTTGAAACCAATAATCAATTGGCGAACTATCTGCATGGTGGACGCATAGGTGTGCTTGTAGACTTTGATGGCACTGAAGAGGTTGGCAAGGATCTTGCTATGCACATTGCTGCAAGCCGTCCCAAAGCTATTGATCGGGAAGGTGTCGATCAAAAAGATATAGAAAATGAAAAAGCTGTTGCCGAGCAAAAAGCGAAAGAATCTGGCAAGCCTGACGAAATAGTCAAAAAAATGGTTGAAGGTACAGTACAAAAGTATCTCAAAGAGGTTACTTTACTATCACAACCATTTGTAAAAAATGACAAGATATCAGTACAGCAAATGCTTAAAGATAACAATGCTTCCGTAACCAAATTTGCTCTTTTTGTAGTAGGCGAGGGAATAGAACGTAAGTCAGAAGACTTTGCAGCTGAAGTCGCAGCGGCAGCGTCTGGTAACGCATAAATTATTGCTGCATAAAATGGTGTGGCAGAATATACTGCCACACCAGAACCATCATATACACCAAGGCCTTTTAATTACAGTGGAAATATAAAATGTCTAAGCCCCCATACAAGCGTGTTCTCCTAAAACTATCTGGTGAAGCCCTTATGGGGGACGATTCTTTTGGAATAAATCGCAATACAATTCTGCGCATGACCGAAGAAATTGCAGAGGTAGTCAATATCGGAGTAGAACTAGCTATTGTAATAGGTGGCGGAAATATTTTTAGAGGTGTGGCGGCTGGTGCGCAAGGTATGGATAGGGCTACAGCTGACTACATGGGTATGATGGCTACTGTAATGAACTCCTTAGCTCTTCAAGATGCCTTGAAAAACCAAGGCATTGACACCCGTGTACAATCCGCTCTCAACATAGATCAAGTAGTCGAGCCCTATATTCGACCCAAAGCCTTACGATACCTTGAGGAAGGTAAGGTAGTAGTGTTCGCTGCTGGAACCGGCAACCCATTTTTCACAACTGATACAGCTGCAGCTCTAAGAGGAGCAGAAATAGGTGCAGAAATGGTGCTCAAAGCGACTAAGGTTGATGGTATTTATAGCGCAGATCCAAACAAAGACCCTAACGCAACAAAATATTCCCGCGTAAGCTTTGATGAGGCTATGGTTAGGCGTCTTGAGGTTATGGATGCTACCGCATTCGCCTTGTGTCGTGATCAAAAATTGCCCATAAAGGTATTTTCTATTAACAAACCTGGTGCTCTTTCGCGCGCTTTGAGCGGTGACGATGAAGGCACTTTGGTACATGTTTAATTTTGCAAGGAGTAATTATGAGCCTGTCTGATATTAGCAAGAATGCCCAGACACGTATGCAGCGAGCAATAGAAGCACTAGAAGTAGGGCTTGCAAAAATACGCACCGGTAGGGCTCACGCTGGAATTCTTGATCATGTTCAAGTGGAATATTACGGCTCTATGGTGCCTGTAAGCCAAGTTGCTAATATAACAGTCGTAGATGCCCGTACTCTTAGCGTACAGGTATGGGAAAAACCCATGGCTACTGTTGTGGATAAAGCCATCCG
Source organism: Pseudomonadota bacterium (assembly GCA_021793875.1). Classification (GTDB taxonomy): domain Bacteria; phylum Pseudomonadota; class Gammaproteobacteria; order Burkholderiales; family Burkholderiaceae_B; genus JAJYRX01. Next base: position 7,339 of record JAJYRX010000015.1, on the reverse strand, counting down.
AGAATCCGACCTTGGCTTAAACCCTATACTAATGGGAGAAAACATACGTGTACCTATGCCGGCGCTAACAGAGGAACGTCGTAAAGATCTTACAAAACTTGTAAGAGCAGAAGGTGAAGATGCAAAGGTATCGGTACGTAATCATCGACGTGATGCTAATGAAGCACTAAAAAAGCTGGTAAAAGATAAAGAAATATCGGAAGATGACGAGCGTCGTGCGCAAGACGAGGTGCAGAAACTTACAGACAAATTTGTTTCGAAAATAGATGATCTCGTTGCACAGAAAGAAGCTGAAGTAATGACCGTTTAGGCGCCTTTATAAGCACACAGTTAATGACGCCAGGCAGCTCGACCTTATCCATTCCAGAACATGGTAGTGTTCCCAAACATCTTGCCATCATTATGGATGGCAACGGCAGATGGGCCACCAAACGATATCTACCCCGCACCGCTGGACACGTACGTGGGGTACAAGCTGTTCGTAGAGTAGTTGAGGAGTGTGGTAAGCGTGGGGTTAAATATTTAACGCTTTTTGCGTTTAGTTCAGAGAACTGGCGACGTCCTGCTGATGAGGTCAATATGCTTATGCGCTTATTTATGCAAACGCTAGAAAAGCAGGTTGGTAAGCTAAAAGATCAGGGCGTTAGGCTTAGAGTAATAGGCGATATTTCTGCGTTTGAGCCAAGACTTCAGTCCCTCATATTAGAAGCTCACGAGAGCACTAAACATAACAATGAAATGCACTTAACCATAGCTGCGAATTATGGTGGTCGTTGGGATATACTTCAAGCTATGCAAAAGGCGCTAATAAATCATCCCGAGCTGGCAAGTAATCCAGAACAACTCAACGAAACAATTTTATCTCCTTACCTATCCATGGCATTTGCCCCTGAGCCAGATTTATTTATACGCACAGGTGGGGAGCAACGCATATCCAACTTTTTAATATGGCAACTGGCCTATACTGAATTAATATTTTTTGATGACTACTGGCCCGATTTTGGTACCAAACAGTTAGATCAGGCCTTCAGTTGGTTCAGTACCCGAGAGCGCCGCTTTGGACGTACAAGTGAGCAGCTCACAAATAGCTGATTTCTGCCTATGTTATTGCCAAGAATATTAACCGCAGTAGTTCTGCTGGCGATTCTTTCAGTCTGCCTAAGCTCTTCCTCGGAATGGCCTTTACTTGCTTTGCTAAATGTAATGGCTGCTCTAACCTTATGGGAGTGGCTGCGAATGGTGTGCAACAATGGTAAGCATAAGTTGCTCAATATAATTATTGCGCTATTAACATCCTTAGTCTTATTCATACTTGCAACACAAATATTATCTTCTTCTGGCAGTCAGCTGGGAATAAGCTTCATAAATGTCATACAAGCTAGCATACCTGTAATAGCAATCATGTGGATTATTGTGCCTAGCTTAAGTATATGCAGAGTAACTAAAAATGAGCTTGCCCCAAAATCAATTCAGAAAATATTTGCAATTGCTGCAGTAATTGCATTGTGGTATAGCCTAGCAATTATGTTTGTCAGCTTTGGAGCTTTTTTCCTTATAAGTCTTATGGCCTTAATATGGATAGCTGACACCGCAGCCTACATAGTCGGCAGACTTCTTGGCAAGCACAAGCTTGCACCTGCGGTTAGTCCTGGAAAAACTATAGAGGGCGCATTAGGTGGTATAGCAGGTGCAATGCTATGGATGGCCTTAAGTTCATCAATGCCCAACTCTTTTGCCTACTATTTAGACATGCGCTGGGGCTTTATCGCCATGTTGTTAATATCCGCCTTACTAGCTTGCATATCAATAACTGGTGATCTGTTTGAATCAATATTAAAAAGAAGAGCAGGGCTTAAGGACTCTAGTAATCTTTTACCTGGTCACGGTGGTATATTTGATCGCATAGATGCTTTGCTGCCGGTAGCGCCGTTAGCTTTTGTGATTATAGGTGCAGCATGAATAAACAATCCCTTGTAATTCTGGGCTCTACTGGTTCTATAGGTAAAAGTACACTAGACGTTGTAGATCTACATAACGACTCTATTTCTGTTTATGCACTAAGCGCTTATAGTCGCATGCAAGATTTAGCACAGCAATCCATGAAATATAAACCTAGGGTCGTTGTCGTACCAAACGATATGGCAAGGCAACGATTTATAGAATCATGGAACAACTCTAATACGCCTATGCCTGAAGTAAGGGTAGGAGCACAATCCTTATGTGATACAGTTGCTGAGCCAGAAGTAACTACCGTAATGGCTGCCATAGTTGGAGCTGCAGGATTACCAGCGACCTTAGCCGCTGTTGAAGCAGGGAAAAGAGTCTTATTAGCAAATAAAGAGGCTTTGGTGGCAGCCGGAGCAATTTTCATGCAGGCGGTGAGAAAAAATAAAGCAGAGCTTTTACCAATTGACAGTGAGCACAACGCAATTTTCCAATGTATGCCAGACAGGTATAAATCTTCAGCTCCAAGTGTCCCTGCTAATGGTATACGTAGACTATTATTAACTGCTTCTGGCGGTCCATTTTTAAAAACCCCTATAGATGATTTAAACCTTGTTACCCCAGACCAAGCATGTGCGCACCCGAACTGGGAAATGGGTAAAAAAATATCTGTTGACTCAGCAACAATGATCAATAAGGGGCTAGAGGTTATTGAGGCTCATTGGCTATTTGCTATGCCCACAGAGAAAATAAGTGTTGTTATACATCCCCAAAGTGTGGTCCATTCAATGGTTGAGTATGATGATGGCTCAATTCTGGCTCAACTAGGACAGCCTGATATGCGTACTCCTATTGCCTATGGGCTTGGATACCCTAGCAGAATAAAAAGTGGGGTTGGTCTAATGGATATCACACAGCTATCGGCATTGGAGTTCCATGACCCTGATATAAATCGTTTTCCGTGTCTTGACCTTTCATTCAAAGCCTTGAAAGAAGGGCAATGGGCATGCATTGCTCTAAATGCGGCAAATGAGATTGCCGTACACAAATTTTTGCATAACGAGATAAAGTTTACAGATATATCCTCATTAATAGAGGACACTATTAACGCGGTTTGTTCGCGCAATAATGTCTCATTAAACACACTGCACGACATTCTTCATCTTGATGATATGGCACGTAGGCTAGCTACTGAATTTAGTACAAGCTGTTATTCAAATTGACACACCAAATGCTTAATACCATATTTGCTTTTGTTATAGCTCTTGGCCTTATCATTACTTTTCATGAGTTTGGTCATTATTACGCGGCACGCAAATTTGGTGTGCATGTAGAGCGGTTTTCCATAGGGTTTGGGCGAATAATTCTTAAGCGTAATGACAAAAATGGAACTGAATGGGCGTTATCTGCAATTCCCCTAGGTGGATACGTGAAAATGCAAGGGCAAGGCCTCAATAATATTGATGCAAACACTGCTACATCCTTTGCTAACAAACCCCTATGGCAGCGCAGTGTAATTGTAGCTGCTGGTCCGCTGGCTAATTTTATATTAGCTATATTGCTGTATATGGGGCTAAGTTTATGGGGCACATATGAGCCCGAAGCTATTCTTGCAAAACCGGAGGTAGGCACCCCCGCACAAGAAGCTGGAATTTCAGGTAATGAAACCGTTACCTCTGTTGACGGTAAGCCGATACAATCCTGGACTCAGTTTCGCTGGATGCTCCTGGATAAAACGACAACTGGCGGGGTGGTTAACTTAACTACCAAATCAGATTCAAGTAATAGGGAGTATCAACTTTATTTACCTGAACTAGATGTTGAACCTGACGGTCCAGACCCATTAATGCTGAATGGACTCACCATCGCAGTGCCCAAACCCACAATTAAGGAAACTATGGCTGATAGCCCAGCACAACAGGCAGGGTTGTTACCTGGCGATATAGTGCAGGCAATAAATGATTCAGAGATAGACACAGCCACTGAACTAATTCATGAAATAAGCTTAAACGTAGACAAGCCTATTATCTTGGAAGTCCTACGAAATGACTCTTTATTAAAAATAGCCATAACTCCAAGAGCAAATATAGACGATAGGGGTAATAGCAAAGGCCAAATAGGTGCAATACTTTCAACAGAAATGCCCATGGTGTTAATACGCCACGGACTATTTGATAGCGCATTAATTAGTATAGAAAAAACCGTTTCTACAGCCTGGTTATCACTTAAAATGCTAGGTCGTATGGTTACGGGCAAGGTATCGGTGCGTAATATAAGCGGGCCTGTTACTATTGACGATTATGCTGGTCGTACCGCGAGTGCTGGGCTGGTATCGTATATAGGGTTTTTAGCACTCATCAGCATTAGCATAGGCGTGTTAAATTTACTGCCTGTGCCTATGCTAGATGGAGGACACCTATTTTTATACGCAATCGAAGCCATAAGAAAAAAGCCTCTATCAGATTCGTTTATAGAGCAAAGCCACAGAATAGGTTTAGCTTTATTAGGCACATTAATGATACTGGCATTGTTTAATGATTTAACCCGTCTTTTCACATAAGACTAAACTACCGTACAATTCATAACCAATTTCATTGCGCAAGGACTCACCAGAATGTCAATCATTCGGAAATTTAGTTTGAACAAGCATGCCGCAAAACTTGCTTTAGCAGCGCTTATTTCTCCATCTCTAGCTTTCGCATTTGAGCCCTTTATAGTTAAAGACATACAAGTAGAAGGTATTCAACGCGTAGATGCAGGCGCAGTCTTTACTTATCTACCCGTAAAAGTTGGTCAAGAGTTCACACAAGAACAGGCCGCTCAAGCAATACAGCAATTGTACGCAACGGGCTTTTTTAGTGACGTCAATATTAGAACGGACAATGATGTATTGGTGGTTGCCGTTAATGAGCGTCCTACAATTGCTTCGGTTACATTTAATGGCATGCGCGAATTCAATGCAAAAGATATAACCAAAGCACTAGCCGATGTGGGTTTTGGACAAGGCCGTGTTTTTGATAAAGCAATGCTTGAGCGTGCTGAATTTGAACTACAGCAGCAATATTTATCCAAAGGCAAATACGGCGTTGAAATAAACCCTATTATCACTCCTTTGCCAAGAAACCGAGTTGGTGTCAGCTTTGACATCATAGAAGGCTCCGTATCAAAAATTGCTGAGATCAAAATTGTTGGTGCAGAAGATTTTTCTGAAAGTAGAATTCTTGATGAGCTAGAGCTTACAACTTCCGGAATGATGACCTGGTATACAAAGTCAGATCGCTACTCACGTGAAAAACTTGAGGGTGACCTAGAGCGTATACGTTCCTTCTATCTCGATCGTGGGTATCTGGAGTTTTCATCTGAGCCTCCACAAGTAACCATTTCACCTGAAAGAGATAAAATATTTATAACAATTACAATACATGAGGGTAAGCCCTACACCGTTACAGACGTGCGTCTGGCTGGCAACCTTCTTGGCCTAGACGAAAAACTACAAGAAATGGTTAAGGTAAATGCTGGTGAAACCTTTTCAGCAGCCAAAACAAACGAAACTGCCAAAGCCATTACAGAGTACTTGGGTGATCTTGGGTACGCATTTGCAAACGTAAACCCTAACCCCGAGCTAAACCGCGAAACACATGAGACCGATTTAACCTTCTACGTAGATCCGGGCAGAAGGGTATATGTTCGTCGTATACAAATTGGCGGTAATACCAGAACAAGAGACGTCGTTATTAGAAGAGAACTGCGCCAACAAGAAGCAGCGTGGTACGAGGGAAGCGCGCTCAAAGCATCTAGAGACCGCGTTGATAGGCTCGGATACTTTACAGATATAGACATTGACACTGTACCAGTACCCGGATCACCAGACCAAATTGATGTAAACATAGATGTTAAAGAGAAGCCCACCGGCATGCTTAATCTTGGTGTTGGGTATGGAACCACTGACAAGGTAATGCTTTCTGCTGGTATTAGTCAGGACAATATTTTTGGTAGTGGTAACTCACTCTCTTTACAGGTTAACACTAGCAAAACAGATCGTACCGCTGTAGTAGCACATACCAACCCATACTGGACAAAAGATGGTATTAGTAAAACAACATCATTGTTTTACAGACGTACACGCCCATATAGATTAGGGTCGTCTGAAGGTGATTATGAAGTCACTACAATGGGTGCAGGCTTAAATTTCGGCGTACCTATATCAGAGCATGACAGAATTTTCATGGGTGTTAACCTTGAGCAAAACCGATTAACCAAACTTGGTTGGGATACACCACAAGCCTACCAAGATTTCATAGATGAGTATGGGCGAAATACCAATGCCGCAATATTCAATGTGGGCTGGTCTAAAGACACTCGCGATAGTGCGTTAGCCCCCACAAAGGGTAGCTACACAAAGGTGTCTGCCGACTTTTCCACTTTAGATTTACGCTATTATATGTTTAGCGCTCAGCAGCAATATTATCTACCTCTAGGTAGGTCATATACGCTGGCGTTTAACGCTATGGCAGACTGGGGTAAAGCTATGGGTGGAAAGTCGTTCCCAGTTATTAAAAACCTATATGCAGGTGGTATAGGATCAGTACGAGGGTACGAAGGGAGTTCACTTGGGCCACGTGATGTGAAAACCGACACTTATCTAGGAGGCTCACGTCGTGTTGTTGCAAACGTACAGCTATATTTACCGTTCCCAGGTGCATCTCGTGACCGTACTTTACGATGGTTTGCATTTGCCGATGCTGGCAAGGTATCTAACTCTGGCGGTCTAGCATGTGCACGTGGTAAAAATAATAGAGTAGAAGACCCATGTGGCTGGAGATACTCCGCAGGTCTTGGTTTATCATGGCAATCGCCTATGGGGCCACTTGAAATATCCTGGGGTAGACCTCTTAATGCCAAAAAGGGCGATGACAAACAATCATTTCAGTTCCAGATTGGCACAAGTTTTTAATTGTTGTCTAATATGAACTACTTCAAAGTAGCTGCTTATTCGCAAGGTAGATTTTAAATGATGTCTAATATTGAACACCGTATTTCTTTTTTTAACCAACAAGCTGCTAAACGTAGCAATGCACTGGTAATAGCCGCATTTTTAACAATATTCAGTTTGTTAGCCATGATAACGCCAGTGAAGGCACAGCAAGGCGCCAAAATTGGTTTTGTTAATACGGAACGTATCCTACGAGACTCAAAACCAGCGCAGGCTGCACAAGCTAAAATTGAGTCTGAGTTCAAAAAACGTGATGACGAACTAGAAAACCTTGCGCGTAATCTTCATAACCAGATTCAGAAATTTGATAAAGATGCACCTGTACTTTCTGAATCGGAAAGAATAACGCGTCAACGGCAACTAGCAGATCTTGATTCAGACCTGCAACGTAAGCGTAGAGAG
>JAJYRX010000246.1 GCA_021793875.1 Pseudomonadota bacterium | reverse complement strand
CATTGGCATTTCTATACTTCCTGCAAGGTGACCCTCTTCGGTTATTTCCCAATGTGTAAGGCTAGTGTACTGACCATTTTTAACAGCATATGCGTGGGCGCCAGATTCTATGGCTCGTGTGTCATTTCCAGTGGCTAGTACTACAGCTGTAACTCCGTTCATTATTCCTTTGTTATGAGTGGTAGCACGGTATGGGTCAGCCTTGGCAAAGTGATATGCACTTATTATGCCATCTCGTACTTCAGAGCCACCAATAGATTCGGTAGTCCATATTGCACGCGCTCTTGCTAACCTTTTGTCTGCCAGGTTCGATAATATGCGAAGGTATACTTTGCCGCCGGTCCAGCCTTCTATATGAGGGGCAATGGACTCAGCCATAGAGTTAACTGCGTTGGCTCCCATAGCATCTTTAACATCTACTATAAGGTGTGTAACTACCATTGGCCCACTTGCAGATTCTAGTACCCTTACTTCTATATCTTGTAGCCCGCCCCCAAGGCCTGTAAGTATAGGATCACACTCGTTACAAATACGCTTTATTTCTTCGGCACGTTCAAGTATTTGTAGACGTGCTAAATTCGGGTTGCTTATGTTCGTTAGCTGCACTTGTGCAATCATTAATGATCCGGATGTCGAGGTTATGAATCCGCCATTGTCATAACACTGTCTAGCTGCGTTACATACAGCTGCTACCACTGACGACTCTTCTGTGGCCATTGGAATAAGCACGTCTTCATTGTCCACTTTCATATTTGTGGCAATTCCAACTGGTATGCTTATAGTGCTGATCACATTTTCGATTAGTCTGTTAGCCAGATCGGGGCCGATATTACCTTGACTAGATAGTTGAGCCACCGTGTTTTCATCCAGATTACAAAAGTTTGCTACTTTGTTTATTCGTTCCTGAGTAGTTAGTGAATGAAATCCAGATATACGTGAACTTTTTTGATTTGTCATTACAAGTCCTCTAAAAAGGCGGGTCTAGCTAGTTATACATTTAGAAATTTCGCATCATGCGTGGTAGCCAAGTGACTAGGTCGGGGAAGGCAAAGCAGATTATTAAGCCGGTAACCTGAAGTAGCATGAAGGGTGTTACGCCGCGGTAAACCGTGGTCATACGAATATGCGGCGGTAGGGGTCCTTTTATATAGAAAAGGGTATATCCAAAAGGCGGGCTTATATATCCGGTTTGAATGGTTATGGCGTATAAAACCCCGAACCATATTTCATCAAAACCAAGGGCACGTACTATAGGAAGGAATACTGGCACTGTAAGTAATATAATTCCTATTTCATCTAGTATGGTTCCAAGGAATATAAGAACTAACATCATGGCACCTAGAATTAGATATGGGTGTACATCTAGGTTCTGTATGAAGTTCATTAAAGTGCTTGCGCCGCCAAGACCAGTAAAAATTGCTACATAAGCTTTAGCGCCAATAGTGATCCAAAGTATCATGGCGGTAGCTTTCAGCGTTTCCACAGAGGCTTTTTGTAAGTTGGCAAACGTTAGTTGTCGCCTAGTTGCGGCAGCTATAACGGCTCCAAATACGCCGACAGCAGCTGCTTCTGTAGGTGTTGCAATACCAAAAAATATAGAGCCCAATATCATTACAATTAAAAGGGCTGGTAGTGCTACTGCACGCAAGCTTTTAAGTTTTTCTATTAACGGTACTTTGTGATCTGAGGCTGCTGGAACCTTGTGTGGCTGGGTATAAGCTACGATTAAAATGTACCCTATGTAAAGTACTGCAAGAATTAATCCTGGTACTAAACCTGCTATAAGCATTTGACCAATAGATACCTGCGCTGTTACTGCATAAACAATAGTAAGAACTGAAGGAGGAATAAGTATTCCTAGAGTTCCTGAAGCGCAAATGGTGCCGGTTACTAGACGGGCATCATAGCCACGTTTAAGCATTTCTGGCATTGCAAGAACAGCCATGGCTGTTACGGCGGCACCAACAACACCCGTCATGGCAGCCATTACCACGCATATAACCACAGTACCTATAGCAAGGCCACCACGTAAGCGTCCAAACCATAGTTCCATGGCTTTATATAGGTCTTCTATTACTCCAGACCGCTGTAATATGCCTGCCATAAGTATGTATAGAGGTATTCCTAGCAGCGCTTCGGATCGCATGGTGTCAAATATTTGTAACACCATTAACACTACCGCTTCCGGGTTCCATAAGGTTACGGTTAGCAGTAGCGATAAGCCACCCAGCACAAAGGCTATAGGTAGCCCGGTAATCATTAATAAGGTTAGGCCACCAAACATTATGGCCAAAATTGCATTGGCACTCATGTTTTGTTGCCCTCGTCATCTTGCTGATTAAAAACAAGCATTATTAACTCTGCTACACTTTGCGCGCATAGCAGGCCGACAGCAATGGGCACAGTAAACTTGATATGCCATATTGGTGGGTTCCAAGCTGAAAATGAAGTTTCACGAAACCCAAATGACTGTACTGCAAGCGGCCATGCATAAGTAAAAAGAATTAAACAGAACGCAATAATAATTAGATGGTTAAAG
>JAJYRX010000245.1 GCA_021793875.1 Pseudomonadota bacterium | reverse complement strand
TTCCGATCTCTAAACAAGGTTATTTCCTTTTATATATAACAAAACAAGACAAACTAGTGCAAAATCTGACTCAAGAATAACTTAGTTCTGTCATTTTGTGGGTTATCAAAGAATTCGTCGGGCACATTTTGTTCTATTATTTGCCCTTCATCCATAAAAATAACCCTGTCAGCTACTTTACGTGCAAAACCCATTTCATGGGTTACACACAACATAGTCATGCCTGACTCTTCGGCTAGGCCAATCATGACATCTAGAACCTCTTTAACCATTTCAGGGTCTAGCGCAGACGTGGGCTCGTCGAACAGCATAATTCGCGGGCTCATGCATAAAGAACGTGCTATTGCTACACGCTGTTGCTGACCACCTGACAACTGCCCTGGGTATTTTGACGCCTGCTCGGGTATACGTACTCGAGTAAGATACTTCATGGCTAGTTCTTCAGCTTCTGCCTTGGGTTTTTTAAGTACCCATATTGGCCCCAAAGTAAGGTTTTCTAGCACTGTTAAATGCGGAAACAGGTTGAAGTGTTGAAACACCATGCCAACTTCACGCCTTATTTTTTCAATATCTTTAAGGTTGCTAGTAAGTTCTGTGTTATCTATTACTATGTTGCCTTGCTGATGTTCTTCTAGCCTGTTCAGGCAACGTATAAGGGTAGACTTACCCGAACCTGATGGCCCGCATATAACAATACGCTCACCTTGACGTACATTTAGGTTTATATTTTTAAGCACATGGAATTGCCCATACCATTTGTTGACATTTTCCATGCGAATTACGTAATCGGTTTTTTCCGTCATTTTTAACTCCGCCCTGAAATGGTTATCCGGCATTGCTACGACCGGTTTCAAGGTGTTTTTCTAGCCCCTGGCTATAGCGCGATATTGAGTAGCAGAAAATAAAGTATATGACTGCTATGAACATGTAAGCTTCGGCACTAAACCCGCGCCATGCGGCATCGGCCACGGCTGTTTTTGCAGCTTGGGTTAGGTCGAAAATACCAATAATTACTACCAAAGATGTGTCTTTGAAAAGAGAAATAAATATGCTTACCAGTGGTGGTATTACAACCTTTAGGGCCTGTGGCAAAATAATTTTATGCATAGTTTGCCAGTAGCTTAAGCCTAAAGAATCGGCCCCCTCGTATTGGCCTTTTGGAATAGATTGCAGGCCTCCCCTTACAGTTTCAGCAATGTAAGCAGCAGCAAACATTATTATTGCAATTTGCGCCCTAAGAAGTTTATCTATGCTGAAGCCTTCGGGTAGAAACAATGGCAGCATTACTGAAGACATAAATAGCAGGCTAATTAAAGGTACGCCACGTATTAGTTCTATATACACTACACATATTGCCCTTACAGCGGGCATGTTAGAACGGCGACCTAAAGCAAGTAACAAACCAAAAGGGAATGCAACTGCTATACCAAATGTGGACAAAATAAGAGTAAGAGGCAAGCCTCCCCAACGGTCATTTTCTACATACTGCAGACCTAACACCCCACCCCACATTAATATAGCTACCGACGTTAGGCCTAACAGCCAAAGCGCTACTAACCACGGCCTCCAAAAACGCCGTATTGCACTAACAACCATAAGGCCAACCAGCACAAACATAGCAATTAGCGGGCGCCATTGTTCGTCGTAAGGGTATACGCCAAATAATATAAGACGGTGTTTCTCGGAGATGAAACGCCAGCATGCTCCCCCAGATGCTCTACACTCTTGTGCGTTAGTGGCGTTGAAATCTGGCTTTATAAACAACCAATCGATAAGAGCCGGTACCACCATTAACAGTAACCAGGCTACCAATACTGTTAGCAAGGTATTAAGGGGCGATGAAAAAAGGCTGGCCCTTAACCAAGCAATAACACCTTGATGTGATGCAGGTGGTGGACTTGAGCTTATTTGAGTATTTACTGACATGCTACTAACGCTCCACCAAAGCTATGCGTTTGTTATACCAGTTCATAAAAACAGATATGGACAGGCTAACGGTTAAGTAGGCTGCCATAATTATTAATATGCCCTCTATAGCCTGACCGGTTTGGTTAAGTGTTGTATTAACCACTGAAACTATATCGGGATAGCCTATAGCAACCGCTAAAGAGCTATTTTTTGTAAGATTTAAGTACTGGCTTGTCATGGGTGGAATTATGACGCGCAGCGATTGTGGCAATATAACAAGGCGCAATACCCTAGACCGTGGCAAACCTATGGCTTGTGCGGCCTCCCACTGACCTTTGCCAACCGCCTGTATTCCAGACCTAACAACTTCAGCAATAAAAGCCGAGGTATAAATAATTAGACCTAACAACAGGGCTGTAAATTCTGGTGACAGGCTTAAGCCGCCCACGAAGTTAAAACCTTTTAATTCGGGTAGCTCTATAGTTAGTGATGCACCAGTAAGCAGGAATGCCAATGCCGGCAACACAATGAAAATACCCAGTGAATAACGGAATAACGGAAATATTTGACCAGTTAGGTTTTGACGTCGCCTGGCCCAGTGAGCTAACAACAGCACTAGTACTATTGCAATACCAAGAGATC
>JAJYRX010000244.1 GCA_021793875.1 Pseudomonadota bacterium | reverse complement strand
AAAAGATCTTCCCGATATAGAGCTTAATGTATTACGACTTTCTACCGGGGATATAGTCGCACGCATACTTGCAGAGGCTAATAACCCGCGACACGATATTATCTGGGGTACTGCTTTAACTAATATGCTTGATCCGCGTATCTTAGACATGCTTGAACCATACGCACCAGAGGGCATAGATAAACTACCCGATCGTTATAAAGATCCAGAAAACCGCTGGTTTGCTGCTACTGGTTATATGGCTGCATTTTGTGTAAATACTGCAGAGCTTGAGGCCCGCAATATTGATATGCCCACTTCATGGGAAGATCTAACTAAACCAGAGTTTAAGGGTGAGATTTTAATGCCCAGTCCAGTTTCATCGGGAACTGGTTATCTGCAAATAGCGGGTATTCTGCAAGGTTTGGGTGAAGATAAAGGCTGGGAGTTTTTGAAAAAAATGGGCGATAACGTTGCCCAATATACTAAATCTGGATCTGCGCCGTGTAAGTCAGCACGCAGTGGTGAATATATGGTTGGTATATCGCTTGCATTTGCAGGTATACAGTCGGTCGAGGAAGGGTTCCCAGTAAAAATGATTATACCCTCAGATTACGTGGGTTATGAGCTGGAAGCATCAGCCATCATGAAAACTTCCAATAACAAGGAAGATGCAAAACGTTTTATGGACTGGACTCTTTCAGACGCAATTTCACCCATATATGGAAAGTACAAAGAAATAGTGACAATACCTGGCACACCTCTTTCAAAAGGGGCTGAAATGGCAGGCTTACCTGCAGATCTATCCGACGTGCTTTATCCCATGGATTTTGCACAATCTGCTAAAGATCGTGAGCGGATTCTAAATACTTGGGAAAAGGAAATAAGTAAATAGAACGTATAGCTCAGCTTGCAGCTGCATTTTAAATACAGCTGCAAGCAATTTTTGATCGTATCAAGTAAAAAGAACGAGGTGTAAATGTCACTGCGCATAAGCAATATTAGAAAGCAGTTTGGAGACTACGTAGCGCTGCAGAATATAGACCTGACCATTAACCCAGGTGAATTTGTATGTTTATTGGGCCCAAGCGGATGCGGCAAAACCACACTGTTGAGAATAATAGCAGGGCTACTATCTGCGGATGAAGGCACCCTCGAGTTAGATGGAAAAGATTTGGCTGGTATACCAGCGCGTGATCGTGGCTTTGGTATTGTTTTCCAGTCTTACTCGCTTTTTCCTTATATGACCGTAGCTGAAAACGTAGGCTATGGTTTGCGTATTCGCGGACATAGTAAGGGTCAAATTACTGAGCGGGTTAATCAGCTGCTCGAGTTGGTTAAGTTGTCACATTTGTCAGATCGTATGCCAGGTCAGTTATCGGGCGGTCAACAACAGCGTGTAGCATTGGCTAGAGCATTAGCTGTTGACCCAGCCCTTATATTGCTTGATGAGCCTTTATCAGCTCTGGACGCACAAGTACGAATAGAGTTGCGTAAAGAGTTGCGCGACCTCCAAAAAAGACTGGGTATCCCCACGCTTATGGTTACGCATGATCAAGAAGAAGCAATGGCATTGGCTGACAAAATAGTATGTATGAATGTCGGTGAAATAGAACAAGTAGGTACTTCTCAAGAGCTTTATTTACATCCAGCAACAAGGTTTGTTGCAGAGTTCATGGGCCATAGCAACATGTTAAGTGCTGGCTGGTTAAAACAGGTTTCGCCACAAGCTTTAAATGGAGCACAGATAACATCTGATCAAGAGGCTTGTGTAAGGCCAGAGTCTATAAGACTAATAGCCGACCCTAAAGGACCAGGAACGGTTGCTGATATTAGTTTTCTGGGTAATGTGCAGCGTTTAAGTGTAAGTTGCCATGATCTAGACGTTATGGTGGAGACAACACCCGATGCATCCAAGTTCAGTGTAGGTGATCGGGTGTTAATAAATATAGAACCGCAGCACTGCTCATGGGTGTCGTAATGTCAATATCTAATGTTATCAAGCCATCAACCGCATCCATTAATAAACCCGCGCCAGTGTCATCGGCAGATAAATGGTTTTTTCGGGTATGTCTTTGGGCTCCTTTAGCAGGTTTATTGCTATTCTTTGTGATGCCAATGGCAACCATTGTATGGCGCAGCTTGGTGCACGATGACGGCTCCGTTGGGCTAGGTAACTATATAGCTCTCTGGCACTCTCACGGTGTATGGAAGGCTTTGTTTAACAGCCTTTGGTTAGGCTTTTCTACTACTGTAATAACTTTATTATTAGCTTTTTTACTAGCCTATACGATAGAGCGTACTAGTGTTGTTGGACGTCGCTTTATTTCGGGGTGTCTGGTTCTACCATTGCTTGCTCCTTCACTAGTGCTCGGATTGGGCTTGATATTTCTTCTTGGACGTAACGGCCTTGTGGGTCAGTGGTTAGGTGTTCGACCAGAAATTTATGGTTATTGGGGGTTGTTAGCTGCCAACGTTATGTACGGCCTTCCGCAGGCAGTAATGATTCTTAGGGCGTCGCTGCGATTTGGTGATGCTCGTCAATATGAAGCTGCTGAAGTTATAGGGGCAGGTCATTG
>JAJYRX010000243.1 GCA_021793875.1 Pseudomonadota bacterium | reverse complement strand
CAAATATTATTTGAAGCCCAGGAGCAATATATGGTTAGTGGTGTACTAACTCTTGCTGAACGATCGGTGCATTCAATTATGACACCACGTACAGAGGTTTCCTGGTTAAATCTCAACGACGATGCTGAAACGTTAAAAAAACAAATTATAAGTACGCCCCACAGTTTTTTCCCGGTATGTAATGGCTCTCTGGACGATGTGGTGGGAATAGGTCGTGCAAAAGAGATGGTGTCTGATCTTATACAGAATGGAAAAATAGACTTGGCAAGGCTGCGTGCGCCAGTAATAGTTCATGAGTCTATAGATGTTATACGGCTCATGGAAACACTAAGACGTTCCGGCGGGTTGCTAGTTCTGGTTACTGATGAATTTGGATCTATAGTTGGCTTGTTAACTGCTATAGATGTGTTTAAAGCAATTGCAGGTGATTTCCCTGACGAGGATGAAGCTCCTGATGTTATTCAGGAGTCGGATAACAGCTGGTGGGTAGACGGCAGCGCCGACCTTCATCACCTTGAAATGACTTTAGACATACAAGGCCTTGTGGACGAAAATGAAACTTATTCAACCATAGCAGGGTATCTGTTAGACAGGTTTGATCATCTACCTTCAGCTGGAGATAAATGCGATCTTGTGTATGGTGATTTCAGGTTTGAGTTTACTGTACTGGATGTTAAAGAAAGACGCATATCGGCGGTAAGAGTAAATCGAAGACAAGAGCCATAAGCACTAACTGGTGCGTATGCCATTTTTATTTATAATCAGCCACCCACCTCTATTATCGTGGTCGTAATCCCAGTCAGTTAAAACAATACGCTTATAGGTTGTTCCATCTATATTAATAATATGAGTATTAGGCCTATGTGTATGTCCATGCACCATTAGATTGCATCCACTTTGTTCAAAAGCCTGGTTAATAGCTTGTTGTTCTACATCCATTATGTATTGGCTTTTCTTATTTTGAGAATGCATGCTTCCTTTTCTAGCCCAAGCTGCTATTTTCTTACGTAATGTAAGGCTAAGTTGCAAAAATATATTTTGCAACCACTTTTTACGAGTGATACTTTTAAACCTTTGATATGAGTGGTCAGAGGTACAGTATTCATCACCATGAGATACAAGTACGTTACCTAGTTGTGTTTTTAGTATTACCTGATCCGGTAGTAGAGTGCTGCTAGTATGGGTTGCAAATTGGTCTCCGAGAAGAAAATCTCTATTGCCACGCATTATGTATAGATTAGTTTTTTTTGCTGCCCGTTTGAATGCCCAACATATATCTTGAAGCCACTTTTCTGGTTTTTGTATAGCATTATCATCACCTATCCAAACGTCAAATATGTCTCCTACAAGGATGATTGCGTCGGCCTTGTGAGATGCATCTTCAAGTTCTTGTAAAAACCTATGGTTGGTTTTGGGTGAGTGGGCGGATAAATGCATATCGGACGCCAACCATATGGAGCCCGATATGCTAACATTAACGTAGGTGAGTGGTAGGGTAGGCTTACTCAACTACAGTTGCGCTTTCGATAACAATAGCATCTACAGGTACATCTTGATGGAATCCGCGATTCCCTGTTGCAACATCCTTTATTTGGTCTACCACATCAGTGCCTTCAATTACTTCGCCAAATACAGCATAACCCCAACCGTTTACGTTGGGAGCCGTGAAGTTTAGGAAGTCGTTGTCATTTACATTAATGAAAAATTGCGCTGTGGCTGAGTGAGGGTCTTGAGTACGTGCCATAGCGATTGTGTACTTGTTATTTTTCAAACCATTGTCAGCTTCGTTTTTAATAGGCTCTTTAGTGTTTTTTTGTTTCATGTCAACGTCGAAGCCGCCACCTTGTATCATGAAGTTGTTAATTACGCGATGGAATATGGTGCCATCATAAAAGCCATCTTGTACATATGATAAAAAGTTTTTGGTGGTCTCAGGTGCTTTTTCAGGGTTTAGCTGTATAACTATGTCACCTTTGGATGTGCTCAGTTTTACTTGATTACTAGTGCTCATTTGGGATCCTTGTTGGTCTAAGTTGTTGGCATGCGCATACGATACTGCAAGCAGGCATAAGGCTGAAGCTGCGGCTAAGCATTTGTAGCGCAATGACTTTGGGTTTAAAAAGTATGAATTGGTCATATGTTTTAATGTTTTTGTAGTAACTCATCAACAGCCGAGCTCATTGAGCCCGCATTTCTATAGCCAGACTTATTAGCCTGATCTAAGGTTTTCTGGGCTATCATTAGTTGAACAATACCCAGGTTGTATCTGGCTTCCGTATAGTCGGAGTCACTGGCTAACGCGGTTTCTAGTGATTTTTCAGCCATTTCCAGTTTGTTCTGCTTTGCGTACTCAACGGCCAAATTATTCCATGGTTCAGGTAGCTCTGGATACTTTATGGTCATGTTCTGATAATGTTGTATGGCTTTATCGGTTTGTCCAGAAACTGAATAAGCGCGCCCCTCAAGAAATAGAAGCTGTACATCTTCACCTATAGCTTCATATTCTTTACGCTGCTGCTTACGCTTTTCAATAACTTCCAATGCTTCATTAGTTTGACCTGAGTCTAT
>JAJYRX010000014.1 GCA_021793875.1 Pseudomonadota bacterium | reverse complement strand
TTACAAACTGATTGGGGAACAGCGCCTCGTTGGAATTCGGTAAGCTAGCCCTTAACTTAACTGTACCAGTTGATGATTCTATTTGATTGTCCACTGCCACAAGTGTTGCTGTTCCTATAAGGCTTGTATCGTCTGATGCAAGCACATCAGCGGGCAACTGGCTCTGTTTGTTAATAGCCTCATGTATTATGGGCAAATCGGCCTGAGGCACACTAAATACTACTGACACAGGGTCAACCTGAGTTATTACAGCTAGCCCTTCTGCACTACCTGAGCTAATCAAATTACCCGGGTCGGCCAGCCTTAAGCCAACACGACCAGAAATAGGAGCCTTAATTTCCGTGTACTCTAGTTGCAACTTTGCATTATCTACAGCAGCCTGACCAGACTGTATATTTGCTTTTAACTGATTCACCAAAGCTAATTGCGTGTCTAACTGCTGTTTAGAAATAGAATTTTGCTGATGCAGCTGTCTATAACGGGACAGATCTTGTTCAGCATTTACAAGCTGAGCTTTGGTCTGTGCTAGCTGACCCATAGCCTGATCAAGCTGTATCTGAAAGCTTTTTGGGTCTATCAAAGCAAGCACATCACCCTTTTTGACCTTAGCCCCCTCTTTAAACAAAACCTCCAATAACTCTCCATCCACACGACTTCTTACAGTTACCGTTTTAATAGGAGTTACGGTGCCTATAGAGCGTATGGTGTACTTTATTTCATGGATGTTTGTCACAGCAACTCTGACCGGAGTGGAAGTTCCCATACCAGCTCTAAAACCACCACGTATGGCACTGCTGGACTGCTGCCTAGGCTCTGGTAAACCTTTACTGTAAAGCCACCACCCAGCCACAACGATAGCGATCGTTGCAACAATGGTTACCAACCAGTTACGATTTTTTAATTTATTTTTAAAACCTGGCATGCATGACACTCCGCATGATAAACAATAAAGCTACTATTTTCGCTTATTGCAACACAAAGTGCTTGCAGCGCCCAAAAAAATGAAATCAGACGTAACAATTAGACATTGCAGCGCGACAACTTAAACGGTATGTCAGATGTTACAGGTTGCGGCTTCAGCTCGTTGTCCTGCATAGCAAACCTAACCCATATCACATATTTATTCGCACTCATTTCAGGGAAAGCCTGACAGTCTGGAGATATCCATACCCTAAGCATTTGGAATATCTTTCCACCCAACATTTCCTGATACTGCCCATTTTGGGCAACGCAATCCACCACGTCACCAGAATCACGCAGCAGCCTAAGAGTTAGAGCCAGAGCCTTATATAAAGGCATCAAGGGAGCAACCCAGTTTTTAATATCTTGCTGACGTACAGAAGCTGGTTTTAATTGCCAAGAAAAGTACGAAGGCATGTCTATTTGAGAAGTACCACCAGGTATGGATAGCCGTCCTCGCAAGCTAGCCAACCACTCATTGTCTCTTAATCCCTGGCCTATACGCCCTTGGGCACTTAATGCTGTGTATGCTTCGCGTATTTCAGCCAGCATTTCATCGAGGGTGGTTAGATTAACACCTGGATGGCGCCGCAGATTGCTTAGCACACCACGCTGGCGCTCTAGGTCTTGCAGAACAGCTCCACGCAGGTCAGTACGGTCACATATATCTAGCAAGTCAAATAGCGTTGCTATAGACACTTGATGATAATGAGCATCCTCACCTTGAACAAAGAAAAATAGACGTTCGAATAAATATTCGACTCTAAGTAGGGATCTGACCCGTTCGTTGCATGGGTATTCATAAAGAATCACGCGACAAAACACCTTTTAAGTTATGGCACAACTAAAAAACAATGCAATTGACTTATACCCGCATGCTGCGCCACTTGTTATGCAATTTCAAAGTTTGCAGCTTTAATGTATTTATTGTTGTATTACTGCCGTTATACAAGACATCGGTGGCTATCTGCAAACGTTCTTCACGACCTGCTTGTACTGACATAATACTATTTATAGTTTCTACGCTAAGCCCACTACGCTCTTTAACACGTTTTATCTGAGTCTCGGGTTCGCAGTCTACCACGCATATACGATCAGGAATGTTATGCCAACGCTTGGACTCAACAAGCAAGGGCACAACAAAAACTATATACTCACCTTGTGCTATTGCAGCCCTGCTCAATGATTCCTGATGAATAAGTGGGTGTAGAATAGATTCCAAACGTTTTCGAGCGCCTTTATCTTCAAACACAATTTCTCGCATTTTGTTTCGATTAAGAGCCCCAATAGAGTCTATAGCTATTGAGCCAAACTCCGCTCGTATGGCATCAATTGCACCACCACCAACAGCTGTTAATTCATGTGCTATTACATCGGTATCTATGATTGCCGCACCAAACTCTGATAAGAAGCTGGCAACCAGGCTTTTACCTGAGCCTATGCCTCCGGTAAGACCAACTTTAAGCATAATAAGACCACTAACTAAAGTTTGACTTTAACCTATAGTGTTTGCCTGTAACAACATGATTATTACTGTACTTGTAACTATAAAAGGCCCAAATGGGTATGCACCTACAGGAAACAGCCTGCGTTGTTGAAATATTGCAAATAAAATATTGGTCAAGCAGGCCAATAATAATATGTATGGTATAACCCATGGCCCAATCCAGGCTCCTATTGCCGCCATAAGCTTGGCATCACCATGTCCTATACCTGAACTGCCTGTAATGGCTTGCCATATAACTCCTGGGATAATAATTATGCCGTAGCCTACAAAAACGCCTAATACAGAATTTTCGAGCAAATTACTGTAACTGAAAAGGGAATATGCTATGCCCAGCCACATAAGGGGTAAATTAATAGCATCGGGCAAAATATGTGATTTAGAGTCTATAAAGGCCAGTATAAATAACGACAATAAAAAACAAATTATTACTGCAAAATGCGAGCTAAAACCATAAATTAACCAAAACCCTACTATTATTACCCCTATGGCAATGCCACAAAACAAACTAATAGCACTCCTATGCTTGCTACCATTGCCAACTATAATGTATGTGCTTTCAGTTTTGAGACTATCCAGTAAGCACTGCATTAATAACCACACATCAGGTATTGCACCAGTATGCAATCTAGTTGCATATTGGCTGGAAACTCTGGAAAAATATCCAGATATTAATACTCCAAAACCCAACGAAATAGCGGTAAAAAACAACCACAGGAACCAATTATGCTGCATAGTTACTCTCATAAGATAATCTTGAACAAACTACGTTACAGCGTTGTATTCGCTTCAATCCTGATGGCCGCTTGTGCAAATGACCCTGGCAATCAGTCTAGTTATCAACCCAAAAAAGAAAGCACACTTACCGACGCACAACGATCGGCACAAGGCAAAAGAGGCTCTGTAGCACCCTCACAGCTACAGTTTGGTTTTGGTGACCACCAACAAGAAACACAAGAAGCTACCCATGAGGAAACACCACCTCCAAGCCCCTCAGACCTTAGAAGCATGGCAGTTCCTCTAAAAGAGCCACGTACTTTTTTAGGCACGGTGCCCTGCACAACAACTACACAAAACTGTGATGCATCAAGGCTTGCTTTAACGTTTGCACCCAGCGGCGAATGGCGTGCACGCATAACACCAATAAGCAAAAACCAAGAGCAAGCACCGCAAACCGATCAAGGCTGCTGGCACGTTACTGGTACAAACCCCTTACGTATAGCTCTACAAGGGTATAAATCTGGCACAAGTGCAAGATTAGCCTTTAATAATGCCAATATTATTCATTTGCTTGAGCTAAACGAAGTTGCACCAAACATTGATTACCGTCTAACCAGACAAGCCGATATAGACCCTATAAATGAACTAAATACCGACACCATAGAATGTCATTAACAACATAAGGCGAATCAAATTTATTATTAATTGTTATTAGTAGGCAACCTGTATGGGACTTAAACCTCCAGGTTGTCAATCAGCCTTGTTTCGCCAAGACTGGCGGCTACCAGAATAATCAGTGGTTCCGTCTCAAGCTTTGGGGCATCTGGTATTAAAAGGTCTTTCTGCCTACGGACAGAAAAATAGTCTACTTTCCAACCCCTATCTGAAAGCGTCTTAAACCCCCATTGTTCTACTTGAGCTATAGTTTTTTTGCCTTCTAGAATTTGCTCACGAGCTTGCACAAGCAGACGGTATATAAGCGATGCTTCTTTACGTTCCTCTGCACTAAGGTACCTGTTGCGGGAAGACAAGGCTAACCCATCCTCATCTCTTACCGTTTCATGTGCCAGTATCTCAACTGGCAATTGCAGCTGCCTACACATATTCCGTATTACCATAAGTTGTTGGTAATCTTTCTTGCCAAACACAGCAACCTTAGGCTGTACACAGGCGAACAGCTTCATTACAACGGTACATACCCCGGTAAAAAAGCCAGGCCTAAACTCACCTTCTAATATGCCTCCTAGGTCTGAAGGCGGCTGAATTTGATAATTTTGTGGCTCGGGATACATTTCTTTGTCGTCAGGTGCAAATAACACATATACATCACGAGCCTGTTCCAGTTTATCGATATCTTGCTGCAACGTGCGCGGATATTTATCGAAGTCTTCACCCTGGCCAAATTGCAGTCGATTTACGAATATACTTGCCACAACCGGATCACCGTGTTGCCTAGCCATTTTCATAAGTGCCAAATGTGCTGAATGCAGATTGCCCATGGTTGGCACAAAAGCTACCCTCATCTGACCACGCAGTTGGTCTCGTAACTCTTCTATGGTGTGAACAACTTTCAAGTGTATCTCCCTAAACCACAAAGCAGGAGGATTGTTTAAGCAGCTTCTTGTATATACGATAACCGTACATATATTGGTGCATAGGCTGCTGCCTGTGTAATCTCAAGCAATGACTCCCTTACCAGTTCAAGCAAAGCTAGAAAGTGTACAACTATTATCGCAGCTCCGTCACCCTCTTGTATGCGCTCCGAAAACAACTGTGTAAACTCCATGAACTTCACATCAGATAATTTACGCAATATCTGACTCATATGATCACGAACTGACAACTCTTCTTGTGTGATTAAATGACTAGCATTAAGGCGTGCCCGTTCAATTATCCGCAGCCATGCCTTTTTAAGGTCTGCAGCAGATACTTCAGGGTTACGTGGGGCAAGGTCAAGCAATGCAACTGCATCTGATACTAGAAAATCACGCCCTGCGCGCGGTATAGCATCAAGTTTTTGAGCAGCCACTTTTATCTTTTCATACTCAAGCAGACGACGGACTAACTCTGCACGTGGATCTTCCACCTCTTCACCGGTATCAGCCTTGCGTACCGGTAGTAGCATACGAGACTTTATTTCTATTAATAAAGCTGCCATTAGAAGATACTCACCGGCCAAGTCAAGGCTACGCTCTCGTATTTGCTCAACATAGGCAAGATACTGCTCTGTGAGTTGTGCCATAGGGATATCAAGCACGTTGAAGTTTTGCTTACGTATAAGGTATAGCAATAGATCTAGCGGACCTTCAAAAGCTTCAAGAAATATTTCTAGTGCATCAGGAGGTATATAAAGATCTTCGGGAACATTAAATAAAGGCTCGCCATAAAGACGAGCCAATGCCATTTGATCTGCTTGTTGAGTTATATCGTTCAAGGTTAGTCGTTCTGATAATAAACGTAAGGATCTTGTGGAACCTGCGCTGCTTTAAAGCCATCTTGTAGCTCTGGATCTACGTTTTTATCCCATAGTAAGGAACGACCCTCACGCTGACGAGCTTCAGTGTCAGGGTGTTCCTTTTTATACGACTTTATGAACTTGGTCACATCAGATTCGTAGTGTTTAGCCATGATAATCACATAAGTTAGAAATGTTTAAAACAATAGTGCTTATGCGTGGCACGCTATAACCACGAGCCAATGTACATTATGCATATGACACTAGATCTTTTATTTTATCCTGATTGTAACCTGACCACATCTCAGTTTCTGTCCTAACTACAGGTGCACTTCGAAAACCCATTTTTATTAACTCGTCAAGCTGGCTTTGATCTTGGCTAATATCTATAGTTTTATATTCAATGCCAAGAATATCCATATCACGCTTAGTTAAATCACATTGAGGGCAATTAGGCTTGGAATACAAAGTAATCATTTTGCTACCTTTTTAGTGTTATTTAGAAGTCGACATCGAAAACTTCGTCGTGGTCATCGCGTTTCATAACGCCAACTTTATATTGCGCAGTATCTTCCTCTTGGTTTGAGGCCTGAACTTTACTCATGTTGAGCCAGTTCTCCATATACTTCAGCGGGTTCTCATCTATTATTGGGAACTCCATTTGGTCTTCTATGCCAAAGAAGCGTGCAACGTCGGTAGCACTGAAGTAAACCCAGTCTTTCATCATTTGACAGGTTACGCCTGTTAGTTCACGCCCTTCTGAAAAAGCGTAGTCTGTCCACTCAACCTCACTTTGTGTAACCTCGTTTACCATCTGAGCAATTTTATCTTTGCACTGCTCAAATGCCGTACGACCACGATCTGTTTTGTACATGGCACGCAGTACTTCTTTGCCATACTGAACGTGAACTTCAAATTCGTCTTGAGCGATTTTCTGTATGGCTTTACCTATTGGCTGAAACAACCCAGTGCCATCGCAAATGCCAAATGTTACAGCAAACGATGCCATAAACTGTATTCGTTCCATGCACAACAAACCAACTATAAACATATATATTGCGTTATATGTTTCTTGGTCGTTAGGACGACGGTCACGCGCGTAGTCATAGCTGACCTCAAAGGCCGTGTTGAACACTTCGGTAACCACTTTAAGGCGGCTAAGAGCCTCTTGTACAGAAAGAATCTCGTTAAGAATATCGTCGGGGTTATCGAAGCTATTACGGACAATTTCAGAGTAGGTGGCTGCATGAACAATTTCATTCTTGGTAATTTCTACCCAGCCTGACCACGCTTCTGAGCTAGTACATACCGGGGCCAAAATTGCTGCAATAGAACGTGATGCCACACTGTCAGCTTCCCACTGCCAAGCAAGGGTTTTAACCATCATGTCGTAAGTGTGCTTATCACAGGTTTTAAACTGGACATTACAGCTAGAGTAGTCAAACTCATTTTCATCCCAGTCTTGATTTTTAAGAGTTTTGTACAGCTTCCATATTTCAGGGTAAAACTTATTTATAGTGTCAAATAAGCCTAGATCTTGACCTAGTATTATTTCAGGAAAATCGTAATCGCTTTTACCCGTATTAAATATCTTAGCCGGTAGGTGTTGTGTCTCTTGTGTCATTTTATGTTTGAATCCTTTTGGTATTAATTGCTATGGGCCACTACATGGTGCAGGCTTCGCATGCAATATCTTCTACGATATCGCTAATACTGCCTGAATCTTCCAGGGTCTTGTCTGAAGCAACGTTAGAGTTGTAGTAGTAGCGCGTTTTCATGCCGTACTTAACCATTGTGAAATAGTGAGTAAGAAGCTCACGGCTTGATACTTTGTCATCGTCTTTAATGCGACGCCATAAGTCGGCTGATATGGCCTGATCGGTAAACTTCTGGAACACGGCATAAGCTTTGATCATGTCAGTTTCGGTGATGTCCCAAGCTGACTGATAAAAGTATGATTGGTCGTCACTGTTTGGCGCAGCCCAACGTATGGTTACTGAGCCATCTGTTTTATTAAGGGTAACGTCACGTACCGGATATATAGAGTTTGGCTTGCCAACGGCTTTTGAAGATGATTCACCAGGCATGTAAGCCACTAAACAGGAGTGACCAATACCACCATTGGCTATAATTTCTGAGCGTAATGCTTCCCAGTCGTACTCGTATTTGAAATCACCAAGCTCATCTACATTACGGTTGTAAGTATCTATAGGCAACCATCCTTCGGGCCATTTGGTTTTATGCATCCAGCTAGCCACGCCACGCTCTTTACTTATGCGTAGTGACGCTCTGATTGCATGATACATATGACGCTCAGCTATACGGTGCAGCTCTTCACGCCCCTCTGGTGTGTCGTAACGCAAACCCTTACGTGCCATATGAGTTGCTACACCCATTAGCCCAATACCCGCGTTCATACGCGCTTTAGCCGTTACGGCCACGTGCGGAAGGACATAATGCGAGTTGTTAATGCAGTAATCTATCATTTTGAGAGTCAAATACATGACCTCTTGATAGGTTTCATCATCATTTTCATCGATTGAGTCGTAAGCAATAGCACCTAGCGAACATAAGGCTATTTCAGGCTCAGCATACTCATCTACTATTTTGGTTACTCCTATACTGCCGTCGTCAGTTAGTATGGTGTCACCAGCTTTTAATTCCCCAGCAAATATAGTTTGTGGTAGCGTTGAGCCGGGCGTGGCGCGGCTTAAAGCTTCACTAAAGCTGAAGGTTTTTTGGGTGCCATCTGAAAGTTCCACTGTTATATAGCCTACTTCTGTGTCTGAATAGAGATCACGCATGCTCTGATAAGGCCTATTGGGCTCACATATTTCCAGACACAAGTTGCTTGAGTGTATAGGCTCCTTAAATGGTGTATGTCGATTTATCTCATCTATATTTGCTAAATAAGCTACACCAGTTTCAAGTGCTTCATTCAAAGATGTAAGTATTAGATCTCGAGGCTTGAAATACTCTTTGGTAAAATTAGGGTCTTGCTCAAGACGCTGATACTCGGCTTTAAACTCTTCTATATTTTCACTGAAAAAAAGCTTTGTAAGCTTGGGTGCTGTATAGACGTTAAAAGAGAACGCATCTTCATTTTTGGCAGCTTTTTCAGCAAAAAGCTTATTAGTAACCAAAGCGTAATGTAGGTCACGGTTACGTCGGTCTTCGGTGCTGCGAGGGTTTCTAAGGTAGGCAATAACCTCTGCCTCGGGGTCAAAGCCAGAGTAGTAAGTAGTACATGCTCCACCCCTACCCGACTGCATATTTGCATGAACGGCTTTACCCATTGAAGCTAGGTATGGCAACTTGCCCTGATGCTGTATAAGACCACCACGAACCGGATCACCCTTACTACGTGTAATTAAGTGGCTACCAATACCAGCAGAAGCCGCTGTCATTCGGTAAGCAATATGATCACCTATAGCAAGCGATGGTTCGTTATCGTCAGTTACATACAAACAACATGAGGCAAACCCTCGTAGTTTTGTACCAAGATTCACATAGTTTGGCGTGGGGGCTGATATATGTTTAGCAGAAAATTGCTTGTAAAAGCGATGAACAAGATCTAGACGGGTTTCCTTTGGCTCAAACTCGGATAACGCCATTGCCATACGAATATACACAAACTGCTGTGTCTCGTATTCTTTATGGGTTACACGGTTTTGTAGACTATATTTGCGTCGTATGTAATGCAAAGAAAAATGAGGGGTGTCGTAGTCGGCCTCATGATTTATAAACGACTCTATGCGTTCGTACTCTTCGTCTGAGTAATCCATAGGAACCATAACACCGTCTTGTATCATTCTGGCGTGCAGTTCTTTTACTGTAGGTATTGATGAGCCATGAATTATTTTATGCAGATGAGACGCATAAAGACGGCCGGCCATAAGATAATAAGACCAGGTGTCTTTATCTAGACAGTTTTGTATAAGACGTTCCTGAAGCTCAACTGTAGAGACTGTTTCAGGCATACTACTAACTGCCTGTAAAACGATGCTGCTCCAGTCAACCTTATTACCCAGGTTAGCCGCAGCCCAGCGGCCCCAACCATTCAACTTACTAGGAATATAAGGCTCAGTTCGCCCGTCGCGCTTAATAATATTCTTGATCACTATAAACCTTTTTATGGATGCTATAACTGCTTGAAAAAGCAGATATTTAATGTATTTTTTTAATTTGGCACCACTATTTTTATACTGTATATGGTGCAAGACGTATATTAAGACACTATATGTAGTATATGCAAGGCATAACTATCCAAAACCCGAATAAAAAATAAAAAGGGGTCCTAAGACCCCTTTATTCATGCAGCTTGCAGCCTTATAAAAATATTTTTTATCTTAGTACGCTAGCTAAAGTACGTCGGACATCTTCTTCGCCTCTGCCGCTTCTGCGTATGTAATCTGAAACCTGCTCTTCAGTTATATTACCTACCCCAAAATACTGCGATGCAGGATGACTAAAGTAAAAACCTGACACACTAGATGCCGGGTACATAGCAAACCCATCGGTAAGTTGCATGCCAATTTCTTCACACTGCATAACCTTAAACATATCTTCTTTAATAATGTGTTCTGGGCATGCGGGATAGCCTGGGGCAGGCCTTATACCCTGATATTTCTCAGCAATTAGAGCATCGTTATCTAAATCTTCATCGGGCACGTAACCCCATAAGTCTCGTCTGACACGAGCGTGCAAGCATTCCGCAAAGCCTTCAGCCAAACGATCACCCAAAGCCTTGAGCATTATGTTGGAATAGTCATCTCCAGCCTCTAGGAAACGTTTTTCATGCTTTTCCATACCCAGCCCGCCAGTTACTGCAAACATACCGATGTAGTCTTCCACCCCACTTGATTTTGGCGCTATATAGTCGGCCAGGCACTTATAGTCTACGCCCTCACGCTTAAGTTGTTGCTGGCGAAGGTTACGCCATGTCATTAGTACCTCTGAGCGCGACTCATCGGTATATATTTCAATGTCTTCATCGTTAACCGTGTTTGCCGGATAAAAGGCTACCACACCACTAGCTGTAAGCCATCGGCCATCGATAATCTTCTTAAGCATAGCCTGACCATCAGCAAATAACTTGCGTGCCTCTTCACCCACAATCTCGTCGTCAAGTATTCGCGGGTATTGACCAAATAGGCTCCAAGTTTGGAAGAATGGAGTCCAATCTATAAACTTGAATATTTCATTTAAATCGTAGTTCTGGAATGTTCTACGACCTATAAACTTCGGCCTTGGGGGGGTATAACTACCCCAATCAATTTGGGGCCTACCCTCGCGCGCCTGCTTCATACTCACGAGCGGCGTAGACTTACGATTGGCATGACGCTCTCGCACGAGATCATATTCACCTGCAAGCTTTTTTAACCACTCGTCAGCCTGATCTGACATAAGATTTGTAGCTACACCTACAGAACGGCTGGCATCGGGGACATAAATTACTGGACCTGAATATTGCGGTGCGATCTTAACCGCAGTATGTACTCTGCTAGTTGTGGCTCCCCCCACTAGCAATGGCATATTGCGCCCACGGAAGTATTCATCCCTTTCCATTTCAGAAGCTACATAGGCCATCTCTTCAAGACTTGGGGTAATAAGCCCTGAGAGGCCTATCATATCTGCCCCTTCCTCTTTTGCCTTTTCGAGAATTTGGGCACATGGCACCATTACACCCATGTTAACCACATCAAAGTTGTTGCATTGCAAAACTACAGTAACTATATTTTTACCTATATCGTGCACATCACCTTTAACTGTTGCAATAACTATTTTGCCCTTTGAGCGCACATCGCCACCAGCAGCCTCAATTTGTCGCTTTTCTTCTTCTATAAAAGGCACCAAGTGCCCAACGGCCTGCTTCATAACACGGGCAGACTTAACCACTTGAGGCAAAAACATTTTGCCCGAACCAAACAGATCGCCAACAACGTTCATACCGTCCATTAATGGACCTTCAATTACATTAATTGGTCTACCACCGCTAGCAGCGATTTTCTGCCTTACCTCTTCTGTGTCATCAACAATGTACGTGGTAATTCCATGCACAAGAGCATGAGTAATGCGTTCTTCTACGGACAGCTCTCTCCAACTAAGGTCTTCTTCTTTCTTTGCCGCACTACCCCGCACTGTTTCGGCTAGCTCTACCAAACGTTCAGTTGGTGTGAGGCCATCGTCAGGGTCGGGCTGTCCGAGGGGGGCGGTACGGTTAAGCACAACATCTTCCACTTTGTCGCGCACTTCTGAGTCAAGGTCACTATATACACCCAGCTGTCCGGCATTCACTATTCCCATATCAAGCCCGGCATTTATACCGTGATATAGAAATACCGCATGTATGGCCTCACGCATTAACTCGTTACCCCTGAAAGAGAAACTTACGTTGGATATACCCCCAGATACACGTGCATGCGGCAAATTCTGTTTAATCCATCTTGTAGCCTCAATAAAGTCGACAGCATAATTAGCATGCTCTTCTATACCAGTAGCTATAGCAAAAACATTTGGATCAAAAATGATGTCTTCCGGTGGGAAGCCAACGGTATTTACTAGGGTATCGTAAGCTCTTTTACATATTTCTTTACGCCTTTCAAGGTTGTCAGCCTGCCCCTCTTCGTCGAAGGCCATCACAACTATTGCTGCTCCATACTTACGGCATAGGCTAGCATGTTCGATGAACTCATCTACACCTTCTTTTAACGAAACAGAATTGACAACAGCCTTACCCTGTATACAGCGCAGACCCGTTTCCAGCACTTCCCACTTAGAGCTGTCTATCATTATGGGAACTCTTGCAATATCGGGCTCCGATGCCACAAGGTTAAGGAATTTGTGCATGCACTCAGCTGAATCAAGCATGCCTTCATCCATATTTATATCTATTATCTGAGCCCCATTTTCTACTTGCTGGCGCGCCACTTCAAGCGCCTCGTCGTACATCTCTTCACGTATAAGCCGGAGAAATTTTTTACTACCTGTAACGTTTGTACGTTCACCTACGTTTACAAATAGAGAATCATCATCAATATTTAATGGTTCCAAACCTGAGAGGCGAGTTTTAACAGGGATTGCCGGAACCTCACGCCTAGGTAAGCCAGTAACCTTCTCGGCAATTTGGCGCACATGTTCTGGTGTAGTGCCGCAGCATCCCCCAACCACATTCACCAAACCAGCCTGGGCAAACTCTTGCAAAAGGCTTGAAGTGTCTGCGGGAGTTTCATCAAAGCCTGTTTCAGCCATAGGGTTAGGCAGACCAGCATTCGGATAAACACACACATATGTGTCGGTTATTTTTGCAAGTTCTGCAACATACGGACGCATTAAAGCTGCTCCCAATGCACAATTAAGACCAATTGTCACTGGCCTAGCATGACGCACAGAGTTCCAGAACGCCTCCACGGTCTGGCCTGACAAAATTCTGCCAGAAGCGTCCGTGACCGTACCAGAAACCATGACCGGCAACCGTATATTACGTTCTTCAAAAATTGTTTCGGTAGCAAAAATTGCTGCCTTTGCGTTCAGAGTGTCAAAAATGGTTTCTATAAGAATAATATCTACACCACCATCTATAAGACCCTGTAGTTGCTCGGTATATGCAACGCGCAACTCTTCAAACGTTACATTACGCGCCGAGGGATCATTTACATCAGGCGATATAGAAGCAGTTTTCGGCTGTGGGCCCAACACTCCTGCGACAAACCTTTCATTACCTGGTTTGGAAAAAGTGTCACACACCTCTCTTGCAATTTTTGCCGCTTCTATGTTCTGCTCATAAGCAATATTCTCAAGACCGTAATCAGCTTGGGCAACTGAAGTGGCACCAAATGTATTCGTACATATTACGTCCGCCCCGGCTTCTAGGTAATCGTGGTGTATTTGCCTGATTAAGTCCGGCCTAACTATGGAAAGAATCTCATTGTTACCGCGTAGATCTTTGTGATGGCTAGCAAAGCGCGACCCACGGAAGTCTTCTTCACTGAGCTTGTACTGCTGAATCATGGTACCCATTGCGCCATCAAGAACAACTATTCGTTGCTCTAGAAGCTTTATGAAACCCGCACCTCGCGTATACGTGCTTACTGGATAAAAAGAAAGATTTTGGGTTGCAACATTGTCTGACACTGAATTATCCCCCTAAGGAGCCTTGGACCAATTAACCTAACGTAAACCCTAGGTATAAAAATGATTTATATCAACATTGTACAACTTGAAACATGATAGAATTACCCACCTTAAAGGGTGTCTTCGCAAAAAACCCGCTACTTATAACGAGCGGTTATCAAGACACGGGAAGTAGGAACAAGTTAAATACTTGCAACCTCGCTGCCCCCGCAACGGTAACCAGGCTATCGCCTGCAGCCCGACCCCAACCCTTTTACCCCTTAGCAGGCCCGTTAAAACAGTGCTTTTCCAACAGCGCGCAAAAACTGGGCCAGTTTGTATAACAGTGTGCGGGGACGCGCACATAACAGGGCTTTCAAAGATGTCATCCAA
>JAJYRX010000242.1 GCA_021793875.1 Pseudomonadota bacterium | reverse complement strand
ACCTATACGGGTAAGCTCGGCAAGAGCTATACCGGTGTCGGCGTGATCGGTCCACTTGGCAGACAGGAATGGAGTCCAATCGGTAGCATACTTGTTTTTGTAGTCGGTAAGTATGGGTTCTATAGTGCTGGCACCTGATTCCAGTTGCTGGCGGTAGCTTTTAACCATTTGATCGACTTCGCTCTCGGTGAGAACGTTTTGTGCGACAAGTTTGTCGGCATAAAGCTTACGTGTACCTGGATGCTTACCTATGCTCTTGTACATAAGAGGTTGAGTAAGCGAAGGAGTGTCTTGTTCGTTATGACCCAACTTACGGAAGCAGACAATATCGATAACCACGTCGTGCTTGAATTTGCGACGGTAATCTAGTGCAATGCGAACAGCATTAACTACTGCTTCTGGGTCGTCACCATTCACGTGAAAAACCGGCGCTTCTATCATTTTGACCACGTCGGTACAGTAAAGGGTTGAGCGGCTGTCGCGCGGGTCGGAAGTGGTAAAACCAATTTGGTTATTAATAACAATATGTACCGTTCCGCCGGTTCCGTAACCACGGGTTTGCGCCATGTTAAGCGTTTCCATAACAACGCCCTGACCTGCAAAAGCAGCGTCACCATGGACTAGAACTGGCAAAACTTGTGAACCGTCGGTATCGCCACGACGTTCTTGGCGAGCACGCACACTGCCCTCTACAACTGGGTTAACTATTTCCAGATGTGACGGGTTAAACGCAAGCGATAAGTGAACCGGGCCACCGGGAGTGGATAAGTCGCTAGAGAAGCCATTGTGGTATTTTACGTCGCCGTCGGTAAGATCTTCAGGCTGGTAACCTTCGAACTCGGCGAAAAGATCGGCCGGGGTTTTGCCCATTATGTTAACTAGAACATTAAGGCGACCACGGTGGGCCATACCTACCACTATTTCTTGAACACCACTGGACCCAGCATGACGCACTAGCTCGTCCATAGCGGCAATAAAGCTTTCACCACCTTCTAGTGAGAAACGTTTCTGACCAACGTATCGGGTATGAAGGTAGCGCTCTAGGCCTTCTGCAGCAGTTAACTGATGCAGTATGTTGATTTTTTCGTCTGCGCTTAATGTTGGAACACCAAGGGTAGACTCAAGACGTTCTTGTATCCAGCGGCGCGCCTCCATGTTGGACATATACATGAACTCGGCACCCAAATTGCGGCAGTATGTGTCTTTAAGCGCTTTTAGAATATCGCGCAAAGTCATGGTGTCGGCCGACGAGAAGAATGTATTAGTTGCTGAATACGCTTGGTCGAGATCGGCTTCGGTAAGACCGTATGTAGCTGGGTCGAGATCGGGAATGTTTTCACGCTCGCGACGTTTTAGAGGGTCGAGGTTTGCTACGCGAGTACCCTGTAAACGGTGGGCAGCTATTAGAGACTGCACAAACACCTGTTTGCTAGCAACAGCTAGTTCACGACCACTAGTAGGCTGCATGAACGCGTTAGAGCGTGCACGTTGGGCAAAGGATTCAACTACAGGCGAATGAGCCTGGTCACGAGTTTCCTGGCTGCCATCGGTTGCTGGTGCAAGCTGTAATTGATCGAAGTAAGTGCGCCATTCATCGGGAACAGCACTGGGATTATCAAGATAGATTTCGTAGAGTTCTTCTACATAAGGGGCATTACTGCCAAAGAGATAAGAATTAGATAACTTTTCTGTTATAGATGACATATTTATACGCTTCACCAATTCGGGTGTTTCACCCGTTCACGATGCAGGGGAACCTTCCGCGACACGGCCAGACCGAATAGCGGATAGCGGGGCAGAAGGCAACGTATACGACGCCTTAAGAAGCCGTAATAAGTACATTATACCTTTGTAACCGTGTTGCACAATGAAGGTTAGCAACCTGAAAGGGATTGTTATTAAATAATGTAAAGCCTGTTCATATTCGTTGGCTTTAACAAACACATTACATATGTAAGTGTCGTAATTACCGAAAAAAGGTAAAAATGAAGCCGTATGATTTAATTATCAGCCTGATTAAATAAATTCATGAATTGGAGTATCACATGAACCAGAAAACAGACTTAGCCAAGCTGGCATTGGACTATCACTCTAGCCCCAGGCCAGGCAAGGTGTCTGTAATACCAACTAAACCATTAGGGCATCAAGACGACCTGTCTTTAGCTTACTCGCCAGGGGTCGCATTTGCCAGTATGGCCATACACGAAGGGGGTGAACAAGCTGCGGCCATGTACACTTCCCGCGCTAATTTAGTAGGTGTAGTAACTAACGGCACTGCCGTACTTGGCCTTGGTGACATTGGGCCAATGGCTGCTAAGCCTGTAATGGAAGGTAAAGCCTGCTTATTTAAAAAGTTTGCCGACATTGACGTTTTTGACATAGAGCTTGCTGAAACCGACCCTGAAAAACTGGTCGATATTATCGCGGCACTTGAGCCTACTCTTGGCGGTATAAACCTTGAAGATATAAAAGCTCCCGAATGTTTTTATATTGAACAGAAACTTCGTGAACGCCTTAATATTCCAGTGTTTCACGACGATCAACACGGTACCGCAATAATTTCTGCAGCTGCCATAATCAATG
>JAJYRX010000241.1 GCA_021793875.1 Pseudomonadota bacterium | reverse complement strand
AGTTTTTTACAAAAGCTATGGCGTGGTGTTGGGGAGCTTCTAATTTACGGTCCTATAAAAGATCACCTTGGTCTTGGTCGAGTGCGCAGACCGTATACGGCTGGGGAAGCTATAGGTGAGGATATATTCCTATTTTTCCGAGCATTGGGTCTTGGTTTAAGACAGTTTTACGGTCAGACTGAAAACGTTGCTCTTGCAGCAGCACAATCTGCCGATGAAGTAAAGTTGCATACTGTTGGAAGGCCATTCCCCGGCATAGAAATCCGTATAGATGATAACGGCGAAATTTTGATGAAGGGCGCTAATGTATTTAGCGGTTATTATCAACAGCCTGAAGAAACCGCAGAGGTTCTTAAAGATGGTTGGTTGCATACTGGTGACGCGGGTTATTTGGAAGATGACGGGCAGCTGGTTGTTTTAGGGCGCGCTTCCGAGGTTGTTTATACAGCTAAGGGTGAACGGTTTATACCAACATACATAGAAAACAGGCTTCAATTTAGCCATTACATCAGAGATGTATGTGTTTTGGGGAAAAATCGCGATTACCTTGCAGCAATTGTAATTATCGATTTTCAGGCCGTTGGGCATTGGGCACAAGAAAATGGGGTTTCTTACTCATCATTTGCAGAGTTAGCTCAGCAGCCCAAAGTATATGAACTCATAAACGGTTTAATAGCTCATACGAATACCGTTTTACCAGATGCACTACAAATACGACGTTTTGTTAATTTGCATAAAGAGTTTGACGCTCATGACGGCGAAGTTACGCGCACACGAAAGTTGCGTAGGGGAGTTATAGACGAGAACTACAGTAGCATTATTGAAGCGCTATATTCCGATGAAACTAGCATTGAATTTGAAGCGCGTGTGGTGTATGAAACAGGGGAGGTAGGCGTTCTTAAGCGCGAACTTGCTCTGTATACAGTATCTGAAAGCAGGAGCTAATCGATGGCGTACTTTTTTGAGCTTCTTGTAAATGGAGCCCTAGCTGGGCTTATGTATAGCCTTGTCGCCCTGGGCGTAGTTCTTATTTATAAATCATCTGGTGTACCCAATTTGGCTCAAGGTGCAATGGTTATGATAGCAGCCTATCTAGTATGGCTATCAACCACATTCGGGGTGCCTATTTATCTAGCTATAGTAATAGGATGCATAGTTATGTTTCTGTTTGGCATGCTAGCCGAGCGTCTCCTATTACGTAAGCTTGTGGGTCAACCAATAATTATGATTGTTATGTTGACCCTCGGATTGGAAATTTTCCTCAGAGGTGTTGGCCCTGGTTTTCTTGGTGCATCGCCAAAACAAATTGATATTGGAATATCGTTTGCTCCAGTAATAATAGGAGAGGTATTCATAAATCGTACATATCTGCTTGGTGGTGTTGTTGCACTATTATTAATAGGTATTTCCACCCTGTTTTTCCGTACTCGCACTGGCACTAAATTACGCGCCGTATCCGATGATCACGTATCCAGCTGGTCTGTGGGTATATCTGTCGAAAGAGCAATAGGTATATCCTGGGGTCTTGCCGGTCTATCGGCTATATCTGCTGGTGTGGTGTGGGGTTCCGTGCAGGGTGTTGACTGGACAATCTCCGAGCTACTATTCCCTGCAATTGCAGTGGTAATTCTAGGTGGTTTAGACAGTATTGCTGGAGTTCTGGTAGGTGGCCTACTAGTTGGCATATTAGGTAGTGTTATACCAGGCTATCTGGATGAAATAGCTGGTGGTGGTACTCGTGACGTAGTTACCTCTTTAATAATTTTATTCACCATCATGTTCAGACCTTATGGCATATATGGCCGTGAAGATATAGAAAGGGTATAAGAACAATGTTTTATCGTTTATCAGGTATTTATCACACCCGCTATGCTAGTGCCAGACAGTTATGGCCCATTCCCGCCGACCGTTGGCAGGTATATATACTATTTGCAGCTGGCATAGCAGCACCATTTATATTTAGTAACTTTGCCCTTTCTAGCTATATATTGCCATGGCTCATTTTTAGTGCTGCGGCATTGTCGCTAACTCTGTTAATGGGTATAGCAGGGCAGCTACATTTTGGCTTTGCGGCTGTTATGGCTATAGGTGCGTATACTAGCATTCACCTAACACGAGCAGGCGTTCCATTTGAGTTTGCCCTTTTAGGTGCTGGTTTAATGTCGGCACTAATAGGAAGTGTGTTTGGTGTTGCTGCCCTTAGAGTCAAGGGTCTTTATCTGGTTATGGCAACGTTAGCCATGCAATACCTTGTTGATTGGACCATAGTGAACGTCCCAGTTATAAGTGGTGGGGCACAGGCCACGTTGCAAACGCCATCAACAACATTCCTGTTCGCCTCACTTAAGCATGAGGTTGTTCGTTATTACGTAGCATTTGCGTGGGCTGTGTTTTTAACAATACTAATACTAAATATAAAACGTACAAGTATTGGGCGTGCTTTGGTTGCTGTTAGAGACAAAGACTACGCTGCTGCTGTACTAGGTGTAAATGTTGTTAAGTTCAAACTTATAGCCTTCTTCACCAGTTCATTTTTAGGTGGTGTAACAGGCGCGATACTGGCATTTTGTTATTACCAGGCAGTAA
>JAJYRX010000013.1 GCA_021793875.1 Pseudomonadota bacterium | reverse complement strand
TCCGATCTACGCTGAAGCATTTCCTGTATGCGCTTATGAGCCGCATCTCGACCAGTATACATTTTGCCGGATAGCAGCAAAGTTTGCCCTGGCTTCCACGTTGCAACTTCTTCTTTAGTAAGAGTATCAAGGTTTACCTGCAAAGACTGCTCGTAATCTGGAGCCCAGTTTACATCGGGCCAATCAGACAGTGCCGGAGGCGTTAAGTTTGCAGGGCCAGAGCCATCGAGAACAAAACTTACGTGACGTGTGGCAGCACAATTGGGAATCATTGCAATCGGCTTAGATGCCGCATGGGTTGGATATGTGTTTATTTTCACATCGAGAACGGTAGTAAGGCCACCCAAACCTTGCGCTCCAATTCCTAGCGCATTAACTTTCTCGTATATGTCTATTCTTAATGCTTCAAGTCTAGTATTGGGTCCACGCTTCAACAGTTCTGACATATCTATGTCTTCCATCAAAGACTCTTTAGCCATAAGCATGGCTTTTTCTGCGGTGCCACCCACGCCTATACCTAACATGCCAGGAGGACACCATCCAGCTCCCATTTCAGGGATCTGCTTTAATACCCAATCTACGATTGAATCACTAGGATTAAGCATGGCGAAACGGGCTTTGTTTTCGGAACCACCGCCCTTAGCAGCAAGCTGAACTTCTATTTTATTGCCCTGCACCAACTCAACATTTACGACAGCAGGAGTATTGTCACGGGTGTTTTTACGTTCAAAAATTGGATCATCTAGAACCGAAGCTCTTAATGGGTTGTCTGGGTTCAAGTATCCAACTCTTACTCCTTCATCACATATTTCCTGCAAACTTCGATCAGAGTCTATGCGAGTGTTCATACCTATTTTTAAGAATATGTTTACTACACCGGTATCCTGACAAATAGGCCTACGGCCTTCTGCACACATACGAGAGTTAGTAAGTATTTGGGCTATTGCATCTTTAGCTGCAGGGTTTTCTTCGATCTCATAAGCCTTAGCAAGATGTTGTATGTAGTCGGCCGGATGGAAAAAACTTATAAACTGCACACCATCGGCTATTGACTGCACTAGGTCGCTTTCTTTTATTACTGTTGTCATGCTTGTGATCCTGAAACCATATTAAGAATTATTTACCTTTCCATACTGGGGCACGCTTCTCGGCAAATGCTGTTGCGCCCTCTTTAGCATCAGCTGATGTGAAAATATGCGCTATTCTGGGGCGTTGTAAGTCAAACATATATTGCTGAGGCCAATCACGGGAAGAGGAAACTATCTGCTTAGCTGTTTGTACTGCCAGTGGCCCATTTGCAGCTATAGTTCTTGCCATGTCCATGGCCCCATCTAAAGCCTTGCCAGGCTCGACCAACCTATTTACCAATCCAAATTGTGCAGCTCTGTCAGCAGGAAACATTTCACCTGTTAAAACAGCTTCCATGGCTATGTGATAAGGCACCCTGGCAGGGAACCTGAGCATGCCACCTGACCCGGGAACAATGCCACGCTTAACCTCTGGAAGCCCAAACTTTGCACTACTGGAGGCAACAATAAGGTCGCATGCTAACGCTATTTCACAACCGCCAGCCAGAGCATAACCCTCGACAGCTGCTATTATTGGTTTAACCGGTGGTCGCTCACATATGCCAGCAAAGCCCTTACCATCAACATACGGACGTTGCCCATCTTTAGCAAATGCCTTTAAATCCATTCCAGAACAGAAAGTGTTATCAGCACCGGTAAGTATTCCAATAACAACATCACTGTTAGAATCGAGATTATCGAGAGCCTTACCAAGCTGTTGTGCAGCTTCGTAGTTTATGGCATTTCTAGCTTGTGGACGGTTTATGGTGATAACCATAATGCCGTCTTGTATTTCAGTGTTTATAAACTCTGACATAAACTCCTCCGTGTATGTAATATCAAGCCGATATCATACGACCTATGCATCATACTTATAAGGCCATGCTATATACATACGCAATAAACGGTTAAAATCAAGGGATTTTTCCAATTAGCCAAACTAAACAAACGGTAGTTATGCCAACTTTTCAACACATTATTCTAACGCTTCAAAACTACTGGGATAAACACGGATGTGCCCTACTTCAACCTTACGACATGGAAGTAGGTGCAGGCACATCACATACCGCCACTTTTCTGCGTGCAATAGGGCCAGAGCCATGGCGTGCGGCATACGTGCAGCCTTCTAGACGCCCTACAGACGGACGTTACGGTAACAACCCAAATAGACTGCAACACTACTACCAATACCAGGTGGTCTTAAAGCCGGCACCTCGCAACATAATAGATATTTATCTTGGCTCACTTAAAGAACTTGGCATAAACACCCAGGAGCACGACATAAGGTTTGTAGAAGATGACTGGGAGAACCCTACACTAGGAGCCTGGGGTCTTGGGTGGGAGGTATGGCTAAATGGTATGGAAATTACACAATTCACCTATTTCCAACAAGTTGGCGGCCTAGATTGCAACCCTACAATGGGCGAAATCACTTATGGTCTTGAACGTCTGGCCATGTATCTGCAAAAGGTAGAAAGCGTATACGACATAGTGTGGACCCAGACCCCTGACGGGAAAAAACTATATTACCGCGATGTATTCCACCAAAATGAAGTAGAGCAGTCTACTTATAACTTTGAAATAGCCAATACGGAAATCTTATTTAGGCATTTTGACGATCACGAGAGCCATGCCAAAAAGCTGGTAGAGCTTGAGTTAGCACTACCGGCATATGAAGCCACTTTAAAGGCTGCGCACACATTTAACCTACTAGATGCCCGTAAAGCTATAAGTGTTACAGAACGTGCAGCATATATAAGTAGAATACGAAACTTATCACGCTCGGTAGCACAGGCATATTACAACTCTCGAGAAGCACTTGGGTTTCCTATGTTAAATAAACAAACGGAAGTAGCGTAATGCAGGAACAACAGTCGTTTACCCAGCCACTAATAGTTGAGCTTTTAACAGAAGAACTACCACCCAAAGCCCTTAAAAACCTAGACAAATCATTCTCTAGCAACCTTACGGAAACTCTTAAAGAAAAAGGCCTTATAGGCCCTGGCTGCTCTGTAAAAAGCTTTGCAAGTCCACGAAGGCTTGGTGTGTTCTTGTCTGAAGTTCGCAAACAAGCTCCAGACCACCCCTATACCGAGCGGTTAATGCCCGCAAAAGTTGGTATAGACGAATCGGGATCAATGTCTCCAGCACTTATAAAGCGCCTGGAAAGTAAGGGCATGGGTCACCTTACACTTAAAGACCTGACAATAGAGTCGGATGGTAAGCAGGAACAGGTTATGTATCACGGTGTTGCAAGTGGCACGCTTCTAACCGACGGTTTACAGGAAGCCCTTGATAACGCCATACATAAACTGCCTATACCAAAGGTTATGCGTTATCAGCTATCTGATGGTCAAGATATACGTTTTGTAAGACCAGTTCATAGTCTGCTTGCAATGTGGGGCGATACCATAATAAATGTACAAGCATTCGGGCTATCGGCCGACCGACAAACTTTTGGTCACCGCTTCATGGGCCAGGGTCACATTCGCCTTCTGAATGCTGGGCAATATGAAGAAATGCTTACTGAACTGGGCATGGTAATCGCATCTTTTACAGAACGGCGCGAACTCATAGAAAACATGCTAAATACCGAGGCTAACAAGCTAGGCTATAGTCTCGGGAAAAACGACGATGTGCAAACCCTGCTCGATGAAGTTACAGCTCTTGTAGAATACCCTAGAGTTTATGTTGGTGAGTTTGAAGAAGCATTTCTAAAGGTACCAGCAGAGTGTCTTATACTAACAATGCGCTTAAATCAGAAGTATTTCCCTCTGTTCAATAAAGACAATGGCACACTCACCAATAAATTCCTTATTGTTAGCAATATGGATATTGATAAGCCAACCAACATCATTGAAGGCAACCAACGAGTAGTTAGACCGCGTCTTGCAGATGCGCAATTTTTCTATGAAACTGATTTAGCAACACCACTTGATGATCTGCTTAAAGCACTTGAAAATAGTGTTTACCACAACAAGCTAGGGTCCCAATTACAACGCGCCAGACGAGTAGAGCACAACTGCGTCTTTCTGTCTAAGCAACTCGGTGTCGACCCGCAACATTCCCAACGCGCAGCCCAGCTATCCAAAGCAGATCTCAATTCAAAT
Source organism: Pseudomonadota bacterium (assembly GCA_021793875.1). Classification (GTDB taxonomy): domain Bacteria; phylum Pseudomonadota; class Gammaproteobacteria; order Burkholderiales; family Burkholderiaceae_B; genus JAJYRX01. Next base: position 10,087 of record JAJYRX010000013.1, on the reverse strand, counting down.
ATGGTAGGTGAGTTTCCTGAACTACAAGGAATAATGGGAGCGTATTACGCCAAGCATTCCGGTGAGTCTGAAGAAGTTGCACAGGCTATAAAACACCAGTACCAACTGCGAATAAATGAACCAGTCAACAGCTCAAATATAAACACTACTATATTGTTTATAGCAGAGCGTTTAGAAACCCTTGTTGGCATATGGGGTATTGGGCTAAAACCTACCGGAGAGCGCGACCCATTCGGGTTAAGACGCGCAGCCCTAGGAATTATTAGTGCATACGAACAGTTGACCACAGGGGGTTATTTGAACGTATCGAAAGCAGACCAGCTTACCCTTAAAAACCTGCTCTTAAATGCATTTAATCAATTCAAAGATATTAGTCTAAACCCAGACACAGTTGAAGAAGTAGAGCAGTATATATACGAACGCTACCGTAATCAGTTGCTGCAAAAATTTGATCGTAGCTCCGTGGAAGCTGTATTTGCAGTTCATCCTCCTATGCATCAAATTGTTGCTCGTATACTGGCATGCTCAGAGTTTGCACAAAAAGCAGAGGCAACTAGCCTTGCCGACTCAAACAAAAGAGTAACAAATATACTCAGGCGAAATAGTGTCAACAATGTAGTATTAGACACCTCTCTATTACAAGAGCCGGCTGAACAAACCTTAGCAGACACCATAGGCAGGCTAGAGCCACAGGTGCAAAAGTGCATGGAAGATGGTAACTTCTCAAATGCATTATCAGCCATGTCAGATTGCAAAGAAGCGGTAGATGGTTTTTTCGAAAATGTAATGATAATGGTTGACGATGAAGCCATACGTAATAATCGTCTTGCACTCTTAACAAAGCTACACGGTTTGATGAACCAAGTAGCAGATATCTCGCGGCTATAGCAGTGAAACTAATTATTCTGGATCGCGATGGCGTAATTAATAAAGACAGTAAGTCTTATATAAAAAGCCCACAAGAATGGACTGCCATACCAGGTAGCCTGGAAGCCATTGCAAGACTAAGTCGTGCCAACTGGAAAGTGGTAATTGCCACTAATCAGTCAGGTATTGCCAGAAATTTATTTGATGCAAACACTCTGCATCATATTCATCAAAAAATGCGCACTGAACTGGCTGAAATAGGCGGTCGTATAGATTCTATATTCGTATGCCCACATGGACCAGATGATGGTTGTAACTGCCGCAAGCCTAAACCCGGAATGTTTACCGACATAGCGTTCAGATACGACACTTCACTGTCAGACGTGCCCGCTGTAGGGGATTCACTTAGAGATCTGCAAGCCAGTGCTCAAGCTGGATGCAAACCATATCTGGTGCTAACAGGTAATGGGCAAGAAACCAAAAACCAAAAAGAACTACCTAGTAACGTAACAACATTCGAAAATCTTGCTGCGGTGGCATCACACTTGCTTGGCAGTGGCTAGCTAATCATGCTATTTATACGTGCTCTTATATTTCAGATATTCCTGATATCTACCGTAATTCCATATGCAGTGGCATGCATGTTATGGGCCCCTCTCCCCTTAAACTGGCGTTATAGGCTTACTAATGGTTGGCCGAAAATGGCGTTATGGGCGTGCAAAAATATTTTAGGAATTAATTGGCAAGTTAAAGGCATAAATAACCTTCCGGACAAACCAGTAGTGATTCTCTCCAAGCATCAGTCAGCTTGGGAAACATTGTTCTTTCAAACAATGCTACCTCGATACGTTTGTTACGTATACAAAAAAGAGCTTCATCGCATACCATTTTTTGGATGGGGTCTTGCTCTTTTGCGCATGATTCCTATAGACAGATCAAAAGGACGTGATGCTTTTGAACAAATCGTACGACAAGGTCAGGTTTGTCTGGACGAAGGGCGTTGGCCTGTTTTGTTTCCTGAGGGCACAAGGGTGGCTCCTGGAAAAGAGGGTAGATATAAGCTGGGCGGCGCACGGTTTGCTGTACGAACAAACACACCCGTAATTCCAGTTGCACATAATGCAGGAGAACTTTGGCCACGTAATGCATTTATTAAGAAACCAGGAACCATAACCATATCTTTTGGACCAGCTATAAGCCCAGAAGGTCTGAACGCTGAACAGTTGAATAATTTAACCAGAGACTGGATTGAGGCAGAAATGCGTCGTCTTAACCCAGAGCGCTACACCTAAATGATCAACCCAGATAGCCTAGAATACGTTTTAAAACGTAGTAATAGAAAAACTATTGGCCTTAAGATAACCGAAGAAGGACTGCAGGTTACTGCACCTTTATGGGCAACCAATGATCAGGTTAAACATGCCATTAGTGCCCGATCAGCATGGATACTCAGCAAGCTAAAGCTATGGCAGCTTAGAACAGAAAACCGTAACAAAGCTAGCGAAATATGGCTATCTAAAAGACAAATACCCTACCTAGGTGTATATATAACTGTAGTTAGCACAGGATTATCTAATAATGTTGTTTATCATGGTAACAGTGTAAGCCCATCAGCATATGATGTTCTACAAGTTCCAGAAGTAAGTTATACATGCGCTTACCAGACAAAAGAGTACGCAAAGCAATGGCTTAAGGAACGGGCCTTACAATTATTCGATAAACGCATACAACACTTTAGTTCTATTGCTGGTGTGTCTCCTACTAGCTGGGGCCTGTCTTCAGCTTCAACAACATGGGGCTCGTGTAACAGCAAAAAGCGCATATTAATTAACTGGCGATTAATACACCTTGAGCCACGTCTTATTGACTACGTGATAGCACATGAAATATCTCATCTTAAACAGATGAACCACAGCCAGTTGTTCTGGGCTCATGTAAAGGAGTTAATGCCAGACTTCGCTCAGGCCCGCCATGATATACGTAAGCATAGACCTGGTAGTTTGCCTCTAGTCTAATACAATACATGGGTTAGCAATCATTTGCACAATATAAGGAGTTATTGCATGCGTCTATTACATACAATGCTTAGAGTAGGTAACCTTGAGCAGTCAATAGATTTTTACACGAATGTCATGGGTATGCGTCTGTTACGTCAAAAAGACTACCCCGATGGCCGCTTTACATTAGCTTTTGTTGGCTACCAAGATGAAGACGAAGGCGCTGTAATAGAACTTACCCACAACTGGGATACTAGCAGCTACAACCTTGGAGATGGCTATGGTCACATAGCAATAGAGGTTGAAGATGCATATGCAATGTGCGACCAGATAAAAGCTAAAGGTGGCAATGTTGTCCGAGAGGCAGGCCCCATGAAACATGGCAATACAGTTATAGCTTTTATAGAAGACCCAGACGGCTACAAAATAGAGCTTATACAGCGTAAAGGCCGATCAGACTAACCAAAAATTCAGAGCGCTATGTTAAACGGCCTGTGGCTAGCATTTTTTGTTATTGCTTCAGTATCAGCAATGTACCAATGGCTGGTACTAAACAATACCGAAATATTTGCCAACATGGTTGGCAGCCTATTCGAAATGGCAGAACTATCTGTCAGCATAATGATTCTGCTATTTGGAACTTTAACGCTTTGGTTGGGTTTTTTAAAAATAGCTGAATCAGCCGGCCTTATAGAAAAACTTGGCGCTCTTATATCACCGCTACTACGCAGGTTAATGCCCGAGATACCTAAAGACCACCCTGCTCTTGGGCTTATAACATTAAACTTTGCAGCCAACGGGCTTGGTCTAGATAACGCAGCCACGCCTATAGGCCTTAAGGCTATGCACTCCCTACAAAGCCTTAACCCCAATCCAAAAAGCGCAAGTAATGCACAAATACTATTCCTAGTATTGAACTCATCATCACTTACGTTGCTGCCCGTGACCATTTTTATGTATCGTGCACAACAAGGAGCACCTGACCCCACACTTGTATTCTTACCAATATTAATTGCCACAACTGCGTCTTCACTTGTAGGTCTGATGACAGTAGCCATAGTACAAAGAATAAAAATATACGACCCTGTAATACTTATGTGGTTAGGCAGCATTGTCACAGGTTTGGCATTATTTATGGCAACGTTAGCAAGCATAAGCGCAGCCGCACTTGCAACGCTATCATCACTATTGGGCAACTTAAGCTTATTAGCAATAATTTTATTTTTCCTAGTAGCAGGGGCAATAAAAAAGGTACCGGTTTACGAAAGTTTTGTTGATGGTGCCAAAGAGGGTTTTAAAGTAGCCAAAGATCTCCTTCCCTATCTAGTGGCCATGCTATGTGCTATTGGTGTATTGCGCTCCTCTGGAGCCTTGGAAATAATACTCAATGGTATTAGATGGGTTGCTATTCATGCTGGTGTAGACACCAGATTTGTAGATGCATTGCCAACGGCTTTGGCAAAACCATTTTCTGGTAGTGCTGCAAGAGCTCTAATGATAGAAACCATGCAGCACTATGGTGTAGATAGTTTTCCTGCGCTAATTGCGGCAACTGTTCAAGGAAGTACGGAAACAACCTTTTATGTGTTAGCCGTATATTTTGGTGCGGTAGGAATACAGCGTGCAAGGCACGCTGTTGCCTGTGCGCTTAGTGCCGATATTGCCGGTGTAATAACCGCTATTTTGGTGTGTTACTGGTTTTTTGGTGAATCATATTACTTAAACTTATAAATTGATGCACCGTAATATCTTGAGCTCTGGCAGTGTCAGGAATTCCAAGCTTATCCCAAGAGATCAGACTTGACCATTCTGACAAAGACTTTCTTATCATTTTGCGACGCTGCCCAAAAGCACGTGTAACAACATTAGAAAATATTTTATGGGAAATAGGCTTAAGCCTAGTATCGGGTAATGGAACCATTTTAACCACCGCGGACATAACTTTTGGTGGCGGATCAAATGCATCTGGTTCAACCTCAAATAGGTTGTACATGCGGTAACGTTCCTGCAACATAACAGACAACCGACCGTACTGAGCTGTTGAAGGGCTAGCAACCATACGCTCTATTACTTCCAGCTGAAGCATAAAGTGCTGATCGCGTATATTATCGGCGTATTCGGCCAAATGAAATAACAAAGGGCTAGAGATATTGTAGGGTAAGTTGCCCACAAGTCGTAAGTTATTGCCAAAAGAAGAGAAATCTACGCTTAAGGCATCATTACACACTACGGTAAGTTTTTCGGGGCTGTTTTCTGCCTTTAACTTATTGGCAAGGTCACGATCTATTTCAATAACAGTAAGATGACCTGCTTGCTGTATCAGGGGCTTTGTTATAGCAGATAGCCCTGGACCAATTTCGATAATTGTCTCTCCACTTAGCGGCCTTACGGCACGCACTATTGACTCTATAACACCCTGGTCATGAAGAAAGTGTTGTCCAAAATGTTTACGCGCCTTGTGAACCATATTACTTCTAGCGACGGTTACGAGAGCGGTTGTCGGATGGGTCTATTCTATTATCTATATAAGCATCACCGCGCAACTGGTTAAGCCAATCTTCAAGTGCTGGCTCAACTCTTCTCTGAAATAGTATTTGACGCGCTTGCATACGCTTGTACTCATCTTCCATGTCTTTGCTACGCCTGTCTAATACCTCTATAAGGTGCCACCCAAACTGAGACTGTATTGGTTCGCTAACTTGACCGGGCTGCAGGCGTTCCATGGCTTGCTCAAAGGCGGGGACAGTCTCACCGGGTGACAACCAACCCAAGTCACCACCCAAAGGTGCGGTACTATCCTCGGAGTGAGTTTTAGCTAACTCTGCGAAATCTTCACCATGGTCTAAGCGCTGTTTAAGCTGAGTAAGACGTTGTCTGGCATCTTCATCAGACACAACCTTCGATGTTTTAATTAGTATATGACGGGCATGAGTTTGATCTACAACAACAGGACCTTGTGGCATTACAGGCTCTGATTCAAACATACCTGTTTCGCCCTGCAGCCCATCGGGCTGAGGTTGAGGCTGAGGTTGTGCAGCTGGTTGTGGTGCAGGCTGTGGTCCGTCAAGCACGGCTACTTGCAAAATATGAAACCCGTTACCACTTTTGAAAACCTTGGTAACCTGGCCTTCGCTAAGACCTTTCGCATTTTCTATGAATAGGTCAGGCCAACCCTCGGTAGGTCGTACGCCCATATCTCCACCCTCAAGAGCCTCGGGAGCGTCTGACGATGCCGCCGCAACACCAGCGAAGTCTTCACCACTACTCACTTTTTGTAATAATCCTTGAGCCTTTTGCTCTAGCTCATTAACAGTGCTTGACGAAGCACTTTCTGGCACTGCAACGAGAATATGCCTAAAACCTATAATTTGACCAGAAGGTTGTACCGTTAGCTTAACTGGTTGAACGGGCCGCGGCTCTGGTTTAGGCTCTGGTTGCCTACTAGCAAGTGCCATATTGCGACCTTCGTTCTTAAGAAAAGCATCAACTTCAGCATCACTGATAAATATAGTGTGCTCTACCATGCGCTGGCGCAACATATCTATAAGAACTTCTTGGCGAAGTTCGTCAAGATAATCGTCCCACTTCATACCTGACGACTCAATATGGCGACGCATTACCTCGGGTGACACATTATTACGTTCGGCTATAGTTTTAACAGCTTCCTGCAGATCTTCGTCATGTACCTCAATACCCTGGTTCTTGGCTTCCTGCAGTTCTAGATGCTGAGATATCATGCGTTGCAAAACCTGCTTTTTAAGAGTGTCTGGATCAGGCACAGGTATACCCTGACTTTGAAGCTGCATCTGCGCCTGGCTGGCTTGCTTTTGAAGTTGTCGCAGCGTTATTACCTCATCGTTTACCACAGCAGCGATTCCATCTACTAGAGGGCGGCTGTCAGGGTTTAGATCTTCATTTTCTGATGAGCCCTTAAGCTGGCTTAAAGAAACTCCTGACGACTGATTCTGGGCTTGTGCAACACTGCTGACAGGCCAAAGTAACGATGCCAGCGTGCAGCTTGCTAATATAGCAATGCCTTTGCGTTTCAGCTGTATACCAAGCATTTATTCGTACCTCTCGAAGGTGGTTTGTTCGTGTAGTGGTGGAGTCACCCTTCTGTACCCAGCAATTCTATCGCTAAGAACTTTCATGGCATTAGTACCTATAGGACCTAGCCCAGAGAGTTCCAGCTGGAAGAATATGGCAGTGTTTACATCTTTACGTGACACTGCATAACGTTGCAGCACTGCCCTTGCAGCCCAACAACACTCACCTTTATATTCCAGCCCAAGTACTGATTGCGTAGAACGACTTTCTGTGAAAGAGTAATCGAACCGCCCTACACCATACCATTTATTAGTAATGGGCCACTGCGCCATTATAGATACTGTTTCATTTTTTTCTAAAGGGTCTGGTTCGTTGTAATAGAGTAGTGCCTTGCGATCACGCTCAAACCTGTACAAAGCAGATATTGTAGTAAGCCTTTTGGGTGACCACCTAAAGCCAGCTGTCATGCGGTTTCGTTTTTTAGATTCTGGATTATACTGAGCGTCGAATCGTACATTAAGGGTGTCAGTTAAAGCTGCGCCCACTCCAAGCAGGTAGTCTGACTTCGCATTTGTACGCGTATTGTGATTAGCATTCAGGGTAACTAGCTGATCGCGGAAATACATACGTTGTGCGGCAGTTATATTTAACCTTTCTTTGCCGGTTCCATGCTCAAGCCATCGGGTGGTTAACCCCACAGTTAACTGATTGGCATCAGCTATGCGGTCCCACCCACCACTGAAGATATTTTCCGAAAAAGCCTGTGCAATATTGAATGAAGCAAGGCTAGTGTCAAATACTGGTAGTGTAGACTGGTCTTTATAAGGAATTCGTAAGTAGTAAACCCTTGGTTCTAGAGTCTGAATAGCCGGATTCCCAAAAAAAGAGGAATCTCGTTCAAAAGTCATACCTGCATCTACAGACGCTATAGGCAAAACTCTGGATTGGGCCCGCGGTCCTGTTGTGCGACCTAGATCGACCCACTTTATGCCAGGAGCACTAAAGCTATTCCACTCAGTTTCATAATGTGTTGCATGCAAACCAACCTTAGGCGTTAAATACCAGCCTGCTCTTACTATTGGGTAAGAAATAGTATTGTACGATTTATAACGGACACCATCATAGGACTGATATGGGTAGTTTCTGTATGGATAAGGGTGTGTTCCGCCAATAAACTTTGGCATACGAAACCTTGTTACCTGATTATCAGACTCAACATCGAAGCCACCCCAATTAAACCTAGACAACCTTAATTTCAGCTCCGGCAGTTTATCGTATTGTGGGCGTCTGTACCTGCCTGTACGATCTTGTAGCGTTTGATACTTTACTAATGCTAGGGACGAGCTGATGTATTTGCTTGGACGCCAACGCAATGCAGCACTACTAGTTAAGTAATCTTGACTAGATTCGGCCAGATCCATGTTTGATATATCACGGAAATAATCACCATCAGATACTCGGTTTAGACGCAAGGATGCGCTAAGCCCACTCCCAATCCTGTGGTTATGTTGCGCTTTTACGTGCCATCTATCTATACCTCGTTGATTATCTGAATGTAGGTATGCCCCTTCTATTAAACCGTTGTAACTCGGTTGTAGATAACGGAACTCTGCACCTATCATGGCACCCCTTTTAGATAAGTATCTGGGAGTAAGGGTTAAGTCGTAATTAGGAGCCAGATTAAAGTAGTACGGTAACGAGAAATCTAAACCGCTTTTACTAGACATGCCCACGGTGGGCATAAGAAAGCCTGATTTACGCTCTTTTCGGATGGGGAAAGACAGCCAAGGGGAATACAGTATGGGAACATTTTTAAAGTAAAGTACACCGTGGCGTGCTATGCCTTCATTTTCATCTATATACAGATCGACGTTGGGTGACTTTATATACCAAGCAGGTTCGGGACAAGGGCATCCGCTATATTGCAGATTTTTAAGATTCATATGGTTTTTACTGAGAATTTTAGCTTCCTCAGAAGTACCTGAGCCTCCGGAACCACCCAACCAGAACTCAGGATACTGTGCAACGCCAGTTTCTTCATTAAGATTGTACTCAAATGAAGGGCTGTGCATTATGCTGCCCTCACGCATTAGGACACCACTGCCACGAACACGAACTAACCCTGTGTCACGTGAGTAATCTATGTAGTCACCCTTAGCAACTGAATCTATACGGCGTACCTCGGCATCCCCTTGCAGAATTACTTTCCCGTCGGTGTCAGTATCCATTTGATCGGCAACCAAAAAGGCCGCCATGTCATCACTTTTCACCTGAGTGTGCATACGTAGTGACGACGATGCTTTTAATGCACCTATTCCTGGCAAATGCCTATTTGCACTGCCATCGTCTGACCAAGCGACATTTGCATATGAGCCTGTCACGATCAGCAATTTTAGTAGTAATGCCCACCTGCTACGACGCACTTGAAACAATTCCTGAGTAGTCTGATTTAAAATAGTAAATTGCCCTAAACCTACCAGCAAGTCGGTATTATATTGAAGCTGATGTATTAATGGACATGCTGCACACCAAAATATTGAAAATATACTAGTAAACCATGAATATTAATAAAACTAATCCTGAGCTAAGAAAACAAGCCTTGTTGCAATGGCTGAACCAACTGAGTCAAAGCTATAAGCTTGAATTAAAAAATATTAGTAGCGCTTCAAGTGATGCTAGCTTCAGACACTACTACCGTATTCCAGCAGCGGATGGAACCGTAATAGCCATGGACTCACCACCGTGTAGCGAAAACACTGAGGCATTTGTTCAAATAACCAAACTACTGAATACGCACGGCATAACTGTTCCAAGCATTTTAGAGCAAGATATTCAAAATGGGTTTCTATTAATATCTGATTTGGGTAATAAAACTTACTATCAAGTGGTTCAAGACGTTAATGATAACGAGCTGCAGTCTATGTACCGCAGCGCAATCAAGGTTCTTATCAAACTTCAAAAAGTGCCGGCTAATAACTTACCAAAATACAGCTCTGAGCTACTTGCAAATGAGCTGCAGTTATTTACTGAATGGTACGCACAAAAATATAAAGGCATTAATATAACCAATGCAGAGTTAAATACACTACAAAACATATATAAAGACTTAGCCAAGCATAACAGTAGCGTTCCTTATGTGTTTGTTCATCGTGACTTTCACTCCCCCAACCTCATGA